>JAYVDE010000238.1:0-5999 GCA_043749575.1 Burkholderiaceae bacterium
CCGCAGCGGCGGCGCTGGTTTTGCACCTGATGAACACGGCTGATCGCTATGTCTACCCCGACCCCACACACCCCCATGACCATGGCTGAACCGCAACGCCCGACGATGCTGAGCCTCGACGAGGTGCTGGCCCGTGCGCTGGCGGTGGCCCGCGATAGGGTGATCGTCGACACCGAGAAGCTCGACACCTTCGACGCGCTGGGCCGGGTGCTGGCGCGTGCGGTGGTGTCGGCGCTCGACGTGCCGCCGGCCGACAACAGCGCGATGGACGGTTACGCGCTGCGCGTGGCCGACCTGCCCGCTGCCGGCACCGTGCTGCCAGTCAGCCAGCGCCTGCCCGCCGGTGTGGTGGCGGCGCTGCTGCAGCCCGGCACGGCCGCGCGCATCTTCACCGGTGCGCAGTTGCCTGCGGGTGCCGATGCGGTGGTGATGCAGGAACAGTGCGAGGCCGTTGCGGGCGACGGCATGGGCAGCGTTCGATTCAATGTCGTGCCGTCGCTCGGCCAATGGCTGCGCCGCCGCGGTGAAGACGTGCAGCACGGCGCCGAGGTGCTGGCCGCCGGCACCCGGCTGAGCCCGCAGGCGCTGGGCCTGGCCGCGTCGGTCGGTGCGTCGCGCCTCACCGTGCGCCGCCGGCCGCGCGTGGCGCTGTTTTCCACCGGCGACGAACTGGTGATGCCCGGTGAATCGCTGAAGCCCGGCGCCATCTACAACAGCAACCGCTTCACGCTGCGCGGCCTGCTGCAGGCGGCCGGCTGCAGCGTCGACGACCTGGGCATCGTGCCTGACAACCTGGCCGCCACCCGTGCCGCGCTGCGCCGGGCCGCCATCGCCAACGACCTGATCCTGACCTCAGGCGGGGTGTCGGTCGGCGAAGAAGACCACATCAAGCCGGCGGTCAAGGCCGAAGGCTGGCTCGAGGCCTGGCAAGTGGCGATGAAACCCGGCAAGCCGCTGGTCTTTGGTGCGGTGCGCCGCGAGGATGGCGAGAGCGAAGCCTTGTTCATGGGCTTGCCGGGCAACCCGGTCTCCAGCTTCGTGACCTTTTTGCTGGCCGTGGCGCCAGTGCTGCGCGCGATCCAGGGCTGCACGACCGCCCTGCCGGCGGCGCTGCCGGTGCGGGCCGACTTCGACTGGCCGCAACCCGACAAGCGCCGCGAGTTCCTGCGCGCACGCTTCAATGCCCAGGGCGGGCTGGAACTCTTTCCCAACCAGAGTTCGGGTGTGCTGACCTCGGCGGTGTGGGCTGATGGTCTGGTCGATCTGCCCTCGCTGCAGCCGGTGCGGCGCGGCGACACGGTGCGCTTTCTGCACTTTGGCGACCTGCTTGGGCGTTAGCCCGCGGCTCAAGCGCCATGACCATGCATCCCATCCGACTGCGTTATTTCGCCTCGCTGCGCGAGGCCCTGGGGGCCAGTGAAGAAGTGGCCTGCGCACCAGGCTTGACACTGGGCCAACTGCGTGACCAGTTGATCGCCCGTGGCGGCCGCCATGCCGAGGTGCTGGCTCGCGGCCGCGCGCTGCGCTGCGCCTTGAACCAGGTGATGGCCGACGAGGCCACCGTGGTATCGGCCGGCGCCGAGGTGGCCTTTTTTCCCCCCGTCACCGGCGGTTGAAGCGGTCGCTGGGCCGGCCGCAGCAACGCCCACGGATCGCCGGCGCGCAGCGCGGCACCGGGCCTGGGTTGTCGGCGTTGCGGATGGGTGTTGGTGATGGGCATTGCCGACGGGCGTTGCCGATGGCCTGGCGCCATCGACCACGCTGCCTGCGATGCGAGAATCCTGCCGTATGAACCCGGCCCCGCGTGTGTCGATCCAGACCGACGATTTCGACCTCTCCACTGAAGTGGCGGCATTGCGCGCCGGTGACGGCGGTGTCGGCGCGGTGTGTGCCTTCGTCGGCACCGTGCGCGACCGCACAGCGGGGCAACCGGGTGTGATCAGTTCGATGGAGCTCGAGCATTACCCGGGCATGACCGAGCGCGCCATCGAGGCGATGATCGACGAGGCGCATGGCCGCTTCGACCTGCGCGCCGCGCGGGTGATCCACCGCGTCGGCCTGCTGCAGCCGCTCGATCAAATCGTGGCGGTGGTCGTCAGCTCGGCCCACCGGGGTGAATCCTTCAAGGCCTGTGAGTTCCTGATGGACTACCTGAAAACCCAGGCGCCGTTCTGGAAGAAGGAAACCACGTCCGACGGCGCGCACTGGGTCGATGCCCGCGTCGCCGACGACGCGGCGCTGGCGCGTTGGGGTTTCGCCACCGCCAACGCGGCCTGAGCCCACCGCCATGGCAACGGCGCTGCAGGCGGTGGCGGTGGCGGCCGGTGCCGCGGCGGGCGGTGTGTTGCGTTGGGGCGCCGGGCTGGCGCTGAACGGCGCCGGCGCCGGTTTTCCGCTGGCCACCTTGCTGGTCAATTGCCTGGGCGGTGGCCTGATCGGCGTGGCGCTGGTCTGGTTTGCCCGCGCGCCCGATGCCACGCTGCAGTTGCTGCTGGTCACCGGGCTGTTGGGCGGCTTCACCACCTTCTCGTCGTTTTCGGCTGAATCGCTGGGCCTGCTGCAGCGCGGCCAGTGGGCGCTGGCGCTGGGCCACAGCGCGGCCCACTTGCTGGGTGCGCTGGCTTGCACCGCGCTGGGTTTTGCGCTGGCACGTGCGTTGCTGCGCTGAATTTTGGTGAACATGAAGGCCTTGATGACCGTACCGGACATTTCCGGAGCCTTGCCGTCAACGCCCGAAACGCTGGGCGCGACGGGCTTGCGCGCGGCGCTCGGCCGCTTCGCCACCGGCGTTGCGATCATCACCTGCCGGGGTGCCGACGGTGCAGCGGTGGGCCTGACAGCCAACTCGTTCACGTCCTTGTCGCTGGACCCGCCGCTGGTGTTGTGGTCGCTGCGCCAGGCCAGCAGCAGCTTGGCGGCCTTCCAGGCGGCCGAGCACTTCGCGATCAACGTGCTGGCCGAGACCCAGGTCGAGCTGTCGCGCCGTTTCGCCGCGGCCACGACCGACAAGTTTGCCGATGGCGTGTGGGCCGACGGCCACGGTGGGGTGCCGGTGCTCAGCGGCTGTGCGGCGGTTTTCGAATGCCGCACCGAAACCCGCCAAGTGGCGGGCGACCACGTGCTGTTCATCGGCCGCGTGCTGCGGCTGGCCGACTTGGCGGTGGCGCCGCTGCTGTTCCAGGGCGGCCATTACCGGATGCTGGGCGAGATCTTGTGAGCGCGTTGGCCTGAGCAAGCTTGAGTGAGGATTGCGATGAGCATGACCGACCGTCTTGAAGCCAAGTGGATCGACTGCTTCGTCGAGGTGTTCCGACGCTGTGGTGTGCAGCCGGGCGACGCCTGCGCGGTGTTGTCCGAGACCTTGTCGCGGCCCTCGCTGGTGCAGTTGAGTGAATTGGCGCTGGCCCGGCTGGGCGCACGCTGGTTCCATGTCGTGCTGCCAACGCCGCGGCAATCGGCACCGGTGCCGGTGCGCTCGACCGGCGCGTCTGACGCCATTGGCCGCTTGCCGCCGGTGATCCGCGCACTGGCCGGCAGCGTGTTCATCGCCGACTGCACCGTCGAAGGCCTGCAGCACGCGGTGGAACTGCCCGAGATCCTGCAAGGCGGCGCCCGCGTGCTGGTGGTCAGCAACGAACACCCCGAAATCCTGGAGCGCACGGCACCGCGCGCCGAGGACGAAGCCGAGGTGCGCGATGCGATGCGCCGCCTCAAAGGCGCGCGGGCCATGCGCGTCACGTCCGACGCCGGCAGTGACCTGGCAGTCTCGCTGGCCGGCGCCCGCATCGGCGGCGTTTGGGGTTTCACCACCAAGCCTGGCAGCCTGAGCCATTGGCCGGCCGGCCTGGTGCTGGCCTTTCCGGCCACCGGATCGGTCAACGGCACGCTGGTGTTGGCGCCGGGTGATGTCAACCTGACTTTCAAGCGCTACTTGAGCGATGCGGTCACGCTGCAGATCGTCGACGACCATGTCATCACCATCGAAGGCCGCAGCGTCGATGCCGACCTGATGCGCGGCTACTTCGCCGCCTGGGCCGCTGATCCGCAAGATCGCGCGGCCTACGCCGTCTCGCATGTCGGCTGGGGCCTGAACCGCCGCGCCCGCTGGGACGCGATGAGCTTCTACGACAAAGCCGATTTCAACGGCACCGAGCTGCGCGCCTTTGCCGGCAGCTTTCTCTATTCGACCGGCGCCAACGAGGTGGCGCAGCGCCACACGTTGGGCCACTTCGACCTGCCGATGCGCGGCTGCACCGTCACCTTGGACGGCGTGGCGGTGGTCGAGCGCGGGGTCTTGGTGTGAGCGGCGTGCTGGTCACCGACGCGCCGCTGGCGCATTTGCGCTGGGCACCGGCGGCTGGCGCGCCGGCCCGGCCACCGGTGCTGCTGCTGCACGGCATTGGCGGCGGCCGCCAGGCCTGGGGCGATGCGGGTTCGGCCACCGGTGCGGCGCTGGCCGCGGCCGGCCACCTCACGCTGGCCGTTGACTTGCCGGGTTATGGCTTGTCGCCGACCATCGAGCCCTTCGATCTTGCCGGGCTGGCGCGCTGCGTGCTGGCGCTGATCGACCACCTCGGCGTCGGCCCGGTGGTGCTGGTCGGCCACAGCATGGGCGGCATGGTGGCGCAAGAGCTCGCCGCGCTGGCGCCCGACCGGCTGGCCGGGCTGGTGCTGGCCAGCACCTCGCCGGCCTTCGGCAAACCGGGTGGCGACTGGCAGCGCGATTTTCTGCAATCGCGCTTCGCGCCGCTGGACGCCGGGCTGGGCATGGCCGGCCTGGCCGCGCAGCTGGTGCCGACGATGGTGGCGCCGGGGGGTGCGGCGGCGTTTGCGGAGGGCACTGCGCCGCCCGTGCTGGCCGCCGCCCAGGCCATGATGGCCGGCGTGCCCGAGGCCACCTACCGCCGCGCGGTGGCGGCGCTGGTCAGCTTCGACCGCCGCGCCAACCTGCCCCGCATCGCCGTGCCCACGCTGCTTGTCACCGGTGAGCACGACAGCACCGCGCCGCCCGAGGTGTCGCGCCGGATGGCCGAGCGCATCCCCGGTGCGGTGTGCACGGTGGTGCCCGCTGCCGGCCACCTGCTGAACCTGGAGCAGCCGCAGGCCTTCAACGCCGCGCTGCTGGCCCATCTACCCCGCTGCGCTGCGGCGCGCTGATCCGACAGGAGATCCCCGATGTCCGCCGTCCTTGGTTCCACCGCCGCCACCGTCACTGCCACCACAACGACCACTGCAGCTTCTGCGGCCGTCGCGGCAGCGCCCAGCCGCTACCAGCCCTCGCACATCGCCGGCAACCCGGCCCGGCTGACGCCGTTGCAGCGCGACTTGATCAACCGCGTCAGCGCGCTGGGCCCGC
The DNA here is from genome assembly GCA_043749575.1 of Burkholderiaceae bacterium. Taxonomy (GTDB): domain Bacteria; phylum Pseudomonadota; class Gammaproteobacteria; order Burkholderiales; family Burkholderiaceae_C; genus Pseudaquabacterium. Next base: position 5,357 of record JAYVDE010000238.1, read on the forward strand.
GCTGGGCCGAACGCGCCTTCCGCTACGACCGCGACGCCAGCTTCCCGTTCGAGAACTACGACGATCTGCGCGAGAGCGGCCTGCTCGGCATCTGCGTGCCCACTGCCCACGGCGGCCTGGGCGCCGACTTTGCCAGCTACGTGATGGTGTCTGCCGAGATCGGCCGCTGGTGCGGTGCCACCGCGCTCAGCTTCAACATGCATGTCTGCTCGTGCCTGTGGGCCGGCGAGATCGCCGACGCGTTGGACATGACAGCCGAGCAGCGCGCCGACCACGAAGCCAAGCGCAGCATCCACTTCGAGCGCATCGTCAAGCAAGGCAAGGTCTACGCCCAGCCCTTCTCCGAAGGCGGCGCGGCGGCGGCCGGCGCGGCGCCCTGGGGCACCACCGCCCGCCCGGTCGATGGCGGCTACCTCGTCAACGGCAAGAAGATCTTTGCCAGCCTGGCCGGCGCCGCCGACACCTACGGCGTGTTGTGCACGCTGGAGCGGCCCGACCGTGCCGGCGGCGGCACGCGGCGCGATGCGATGTATTTGGCGGTGCTGGCCGATGCGCCCGGGGTCAGCGTGGTCGGCGATTGGGACCCGCTGGGCATGCGCGCTACGGTCAGCCGCAACCTGTTGTTCACCGACGTTTTTGTGCC
>JAYVDE010000239.1:0-5969 GCA_043749575.1 Burkholderiaceae bacterium
CCTTGTAGCGCGACGCCGATTTGCCGCCGCTTGCAGCACGGCTCGGCGTTGGCGCACCCCCTCGGGTGGGGGGCAGGCGCGAATCAACTTGGCGGCGGGTATTTCGGCCCGCCCACCAAGCCGCCCACCAGTCAGGTCGCCAGCGCGTACGGGCCGCCGCGTACCAGTGCCCGCTGGTAGGCCGGCCGCGCTTGGCAGCGACGTACCCAGGCATCCATCGCCGGGTAATCAGCGCGCAGGGTGCGGGCGGCTTCGCCAACAAAGCTCATCTGGATGTCGGCGGCGGTGAGGTCGTCGCCCACCAGCCAGTCGCGGCCCTGCAGCGAGCGATCGACGTAACCCAGGTGGTTGGCCAGTTCGCTGTCGATGCGCGGGCCCAGCGGCGCGCCGGCATCACCCAGCCGCGAGGTGTAGAGCTTCAACATCAGCGGCAGCATCGCCGAGCCTTCGGCGTAATGCAGCCACTGGTTGTAGGCCTCGAAATCCCGCGTGCCAGCCGCTGGCTGCAAGCGGCCGGCGCCGTGGTGGCGCACCAGGTAGTCGATGATCGCGCCCGACTCGATCACCGTCAGGCCGTCTTCCTCGATCACCGTCGACTTGCCCAGCGGATGCACCGCCAGCAACTCGGGCGGCGCCAGCCGGGTGGTGGGGTTGCGGGCGTAGTGGCGGATCTCGTAGGGCACGCCCAGTTCTTCCAGCAGCCACAGCACCCGCTGTGAACGTGAATCGTTGAGGTGGTGGACGGTGATCATGGGCGCAGCCAGGTTGAGGGGGGAGCACCATTGTCAACGCCGGTCGGGCGTGCACAACCGGGTGCAAGCCCGCTGCGGCTGCGCGAAATCACCGGGTCGTGCTGAGCGCGGGCGCACCTAGACTGCAAGCCTTGCCGGCCTGGCGGCGCACATCTGGAGAACGACGTTGACCCTTGTGGTGAAAGTTCAAGACGCGCCCTGCGGCGCACTGTTGTCGGGGATCGACCTGGCGCGGCCGATCAGTGCCGAACACGCCGCGGCGATTCGCAGCGCCTGGCTGGCGCACCAGGTGGTGGGTTTCCCCGACCAGGCGATGTCGGTCGACGACCTGGAGCGCTTCGCCGCCACGGTGGGCCCGTTTGCGCCCGACCCGTTCTTCCATGCCATCCCCGGCCATCCGCATGTCGCCCAGGTCAAGCGCGAGGTCGACGAGACCAGCACGCTGTTTGCCGACAACTTCCATTCCGACTGGAGCTTTTTGGCCAGTCCGCCGGCGGCCACGCTGTTGTATGGCGATGTCATTCCGCCGGTGGGTGGCGACACCTTGTTCGCCAACCAGTACACCGCCTGGGACGCATTGCCCGCGGCGATGAAGTCGCTGCTTGATGGCCGGCAAGGCGTGCACTCGGCGCGCCGCGGCTATTCGAAGCAGGGCCGCTACGGCGAGGCCGACAAGGGCCGCTCGATGGCCATTCGCTACGACGATTCGGCGCTGGCCACCCAGTTGCACCCCATCGCGCGCCGCCACCCCGAGACCGGCCGCACCGCCTTGTTCGTCAGCCCCGGCTACACCATCGGCGTTGATGGCATGCCCGACGACGAGGCCGGCCCGTTGCTCAGCGAGTTGTTCAAGCACCAGGCCAAGCCCGAGTTCGTCTATGCCCATCGCTGGTCGCAAGGCACGCTGCTGATGTGGGACAACCGCTGCCTGGTGCATGCCGCCACCGGCGGCTACGACGGCCACCGCCGGCTGCTGCACCGCATCACCGTGGGTGAACGCACGGCGGCTTGAGGCCGGCGCAGGCGACGACGATGCTCGCGCTGTCGCCTGCGAGACGGCGGGTTGCCCCGGCGTTCACAAGCGCTTGGACCGGGCTAGACTGGAACGCATCACCAGGCAGGTCCGACCCGGGCGCCCGTTTTGGGCGCTCGCTGATCGAGCACACGCCGCTGCAGGAGACCCCCTCATGCGCCCCACCGATGTGGCCGACCCGGATTACTTCCACAAGGTCGTCGATTGCCAATGGGCTTGTCCTGCCCACACCCCCGTCCCCGAATACATCCGCCTGATCGCCCAGGGTCGATTCGACCAGGCCTACATGGTCAACTGGGTCTCCAACGTCTTCCCCGGCGTGCTCGGGCGCACCTGTGATCGGCCGTGTGAACCGGCCTGCCGGCGCGGCCGGGTTGAGGACGGGAATCTCCCCGACGCCGGGCCGCCCCAAGCCGGGAGCGCCCCCTCGGGGGGCCAGGGCGCAGCCCTTGGGGGCCAATTCCGCGCCGGGCCGCCCCAAGCCGGGAGCGCCCCCTCGGGGGGCCAGGGCGCAGCCCTTGGGGGCCAAGTCAAGCCTGAACCGGTAGCGATCTGCCGCTTGAAGCGTGTGGCCGCTGATTTCAAGGGCGGCGAGGTCCGCGCGATGATGCCGCGGCCACAAGCCCGCAATGGCAAACGGGTGGCCTGCGTGGGCGGCGGGCCGGCCTCGTTGACGGTCGGGCGCGACCTGGCCGCCCAGGGCTACGAAGTCACCGTGTTTGACGGCGACCCCAAGGCCGGCGGCTTCATGCGCACCCAGGTGCCGCGTTTCCGCTTGCCCGAGGCGGTGATCGACGAAGAGGTCGGCTACATCCTTCACCAGGGCGTCGAGTTCCGCGGTGGCCAGCGCATCGCCTCGATGAAGGCCTTGCTGGCCGAACCCTGGGATGCGGTGTTTGTCGGCTGCGGCGCGCCACGCGGCCGCGACTTGAAGCTGCCCGGCCGGCAAGAAGGCGCGGCCGACATCCACGTCGGCATCGACTGGCTGGCCTCGGTCTCGTTCGGCCACATCACCGCAGTGAAAAAGCGCGTCATCGTGCTGGGCGGCGGCAACACCGCGATGGACTGCTGCCGTTCGGCGCGCCGCATGGGCGCCGATTTGGTCCAGGTGGTGGTGCGCTCCACCCTCGAGGACATGAAGGCTTCACCCTGGGAAAAAGAAGACGCCCAGCACGAAGGCATCCCCTTCCACGGCTGCCACGTGCCCAAGGCCTTCATCGTTGAGAACGGCCAGTTGGTGGGCATGCGCTTCGAGCTGGTCGAGTCGGTCTACGACGCCCAAGGCAAGCGCACGCTGCAGCCGACCGGCGCGCCCGAGGTGGTGATCGCCTGTGACGAAGTGCTGATCGCCGTCGGCCAGGAAAACGCCTTCCCGTGGATCGAGGCCGACAGCGGCATTGATTTCGACGAATGGGGCCTGCCCAAGCTGGACGCCAAGACCTTTCAGGCCTCGCTGCCCCGGGTGTTTTTCGGCGGCGATGCGGCCTTCGGGCCGAAGAACATCATCACCGCGGTGGCCCACGGCCATGAGGCGGCGGTGTCGATCGACCGGTTCCTGCACGGCGAGGTGCTGGGCAGACGCCCGCCGCCGCACCTCAACCTGGTGTCGCAGAAGATGGGCATCCACGAGTGGAGCTACGCCAACGCGCCGACCAACGACAGCCGCTTCAAGGTGCCTTGGGCCGATGCCGAGCGGGCGCTGGCCAGCATCAAGGTCGAGGTTGAACTGGGCTTCGACCTGAAGACCGCCTTCAAGGAAGCCGAGCGCTGCCTGAACTGCGACGTGCAGACGGTGTTCGTCGACAAGGCCTGCATCGAGTGCGACGCCTGTGTCGACATCTGCCCGATGGACAGCATCAGCTTTGTCGAGAACGGCGACGAGGCCACCTTGCGCACGCGGCTGAGTGCGCCCGCGCTGAACCTGGCGCAAGACCTCTACGTCAGCGGTGGCCTCAAGACCGGCCGGGTGATGGTCAAGGACGAAGATGTCTGCCTGCACTGCGGCCTGTGCGCCGAGCGCTGCCCCACCGGCGCCTGGGACATGCAGAAATTCCTGCTGCTGACCACCAAGGCCGGCCCGGCCTGCCGTGACGGCAAAAAAGCGCCTGCCAAGGCGGAGGTGAGGGCATGAAACGCATCGAAGCCATCAACGACTTCGTCATCAAGTTCGCCAACGTCAACGGCTCGGGTTCGGCCTCGGCCAATGAGTTGTTCGCCAAGGCGGTGCTGCGCATGGGCGTGCCGGTGGCGCCGCGCAACATCTTTCCCAGCAATATCCAGGGCCTGCCGACCTGGTACGAAGTGCGTGTCACTGAACGCGGCTGGCTGGGCCGGCGCGGCGGCATCGACATGATGGTGGCGATGAACCCGCAGACCTGGGCCCAGGATGTGGCCGAGGTCGAGCCCGGTGGTTATTTGTTCTACGACAGCACCCGGCCGCTGCCGCCGAGTGCCTTCCGCGACGACTTGAACATCATCGGCATGCCGGTCACCGCGATCTGCAACGCCACCTACGAAGACCCGCGCCAGCGCACGCTGTTCAAGAACATCATGGTGCTGGGCGCGCTGTCGGTGTTGATGGACGTGGACGGGGCGGTGATCGAGCAGCTGTTCGGCGAGACCTACCGCGGCAAGGAACGCCTGCTTGAATCGAATGTGCGCGCGCTGCAGAGCGGCCGCAGTTTCGCCAAAGACCACCTGCAACCGCCGGTGGGCGCAGGCGTGGGCCTGCGGGTGCGCCGCGCCAACGCGGTGGGCGACCGCATCTTCGTCGAGGGCAACGCGGCCGCTGCGCTGGGCTGTGTGTATGGCGGCGCCACGGTCTGCGCCTGGTACCCGATCACGCCCTCGTCATCGGTCGCCGAGGCCTTCGAGAAGTACTGCCAGAAGTTCCGCGTTGACGCCGCCACCGGCGACAACAACTTTGCCATCGTGCAGGCCGAAGACGAGATCGCCTCGATCGGTATCGTCACCGGCGCCGGCTGGAACGGCGCCCGCGCCTTCACGGCCACCTCGGGGCCGGGGATCTCGCTGATGACCGAGTTCATCGGCCTGGCCTACTTCGCCGAGATCCCGGTGACCATCATCAACGTGCAGCGCGGCGGGCCGTCCACCGGCATGCCCACCCGCACCCAGCAGGCCGACCTGCTGTGCTGCGCCTATGCCTCGCACGGCGACACCAAGCACGTGATGCTGTTGCCGCAAGACCCGGGCGAATGCTTCCAGATGGCCGCCGACGCGCTCGACCTGGCCGACCGGCTGCAGACCCCGGTGTTCCTGATGACCGACTTGGACATCGGCATGAACCAGCGGCTCAGTGCGCCCTTCGCCTGGGACGAGGGCCGCCAGTACGACCGCGGCAAGGTGCTGAGCGCGGCCGACCTGGACGCCGGCCGTGAGTTCGCCCGCTACAAGGATGTCGACGGCGACGGCATCCCCTGGCGCACGCTGCCCGGCACACATCCGACACTGGGCGCGTTTTTTACCCGTGGCACCACCCGCGATCCCTACGCCCGCTACAGCGAGACAGGTGACGACTACACCTACAACGTCAAGCGCCTGCTCAGAAAGTTTGCCACCGCAGCCGACTTGGTGCCGCAGCCGGTGCTGCACAAGGCCGCCAAGAAGACGCGCCTGGGCGTGTTGTACTTTGGCTCGACCTCACCGGCGATGGACGAGGCGCTGGAGGCGCTGGCCGAGTCGGGTATCCATCTCGACGCGATGCGGCTGCGGGCGTTTCCGTTCGCGGCCAACGTGCTCGACTTCATTTCGGCGCACGACCACGTGTTTGTGGTCGAGCAGAACCGCGACGCCCAGATGCGCACCCTGCTGATCAATGAGCTGGAGATCGACCCGGCCTGGCTGACCAAGGTACTGCACTACGACGGCACGCCGATCACCGCGCGTTTCATCACTCAGGCGATCACGACCCACGTTCACGCCTTGGCTGTGGCACCGCGCCGTGAGCGCGTCGTCTGACCCGAGTTGATCCGAGCTGATTTGAGTTGCTACCTGAACCTCTCGCATGACCGACCTCACCAAACCCAAGCTGCACCATCCCACGCTGGTCCGCAACAAGGTCGGCGACACCCGACGCGACTACGAGGGCAAGATCAGCACGCTGTGTGCCGGCTGTGGCCACGACTCGATCTCGGCAGCCATCGTGCAGGCTTGCTGGCAGCTCG
>JAYVDE010000240.1:0-5968 GCA_043749575.1 Burkholderiaceae bacterium
CCCCGGTGGTGGCTGCCGCGCGCGCGGCCGGGCTGAAGGTGCGCGCGGCCATCAGCTGCGCGCTGGGCTGCCCCTACCAGGGCGAGGTCACGCCCGACGAGGTGGAGCATCTGGTCAAGCTGTTCAAGCAGATTGGCGTGCACCACTGCGGCGTGGCCGACACCATCGGCGTGGGCACCCCGCGCCGGGTGCAGGCGGTGATGGAGCGGGCCCTCAAGCACTACCCCATCGACCAGGTCAGCGGCCACTTTCACGACACCTATGGCCAGGCCCTGGCCAACATCCTGGCCTGCCTGCAGATGGGCCTGCACACCTTCGACACCAGCGTGGCCGGCCTGGGCGGCTGCCCCTATGCCAAGGGCGCCACCGGCAATGTGGCCACCGAGGACGTGGTCTTCATGCTGCGCGGCATGGGCATCGCCACCGGCATCGACCTCGACAAGCTGGTGGAGGCCGGCGGCTTCATCTCGGGCGTGCTGGGCCGCCCGACCGTCTCGCGCGCCGGCAAGGCGTTGTTGATCAAGCGCGGGATGGTGCCGACCAACCCCTGAGCGGCGGGCCACGTCCCGGTGTGGCGGTGGCTGGCAGACTGCTGCGGCCCGGCCACAATCACGCCATGCCCACCCTCGACTGGCTCAACCGCAACGCCGCCTTCCGCATTGCCGACCAAGTGCCCTACCGGCTGCTGGCGCCGATTTCCAGCCACGGCAGTGGCGACCCTGCCAACCTGCTGGTGCAGGGCGACAACCTCGAAGCCCTGAAATCCCTGCTGCCGCTGTACCGTGGGCAGGTGAAGTGCATCTTCATCGACCCGCCCTACAACACCCGAAGCGCCTTCGAGCATTACGACGACAACCTCGAACACAGCCAGTGGCTGAGCATGATGCTGCCGAGGTTGCAGTTGCTGCGCGAGTTCCTGCGCGAGGACGGCAGCATCTGGGTGACCATCGACGACAACGAGGGGCATTACCTCAAGGTGTTGATGGATGAGGTGTTTGGGCGCGGCAACTTTGTCGCGAACGTCATTTGGCAAAAGAAGTACGCCGTGGCGAACGACCACAAAACCATCGCGCCAATGCACGACCACGTTCTGGTTTATCGGCGGTCTGCAAGCTGGCAGCGCAACTTGTTGGCCCGTACGGCTGAAAAGGACAGGCAGTACAAATACGAGGACGACAAGGGCGTCTTCCGATCCAGCGACTACACCTGTGCGAAAACTGCAGAGGAGCGCCCGAATCTCTACTACGCCATTTTTCAACCGAACACAAGTGCAGAAATCTGGCCCAGCCGCACGCGTGTTTGGGCGTATTCCGAAGAGGAGCACCAACGCCACGTGCGCGAATCGTTCATCTACTGGGGCAAAGACGGGAAGGGCAAAACGCCCTCGTTCAAGCGCTACTTGCATCTGCTACGCAACGATGGCGTGGTTCCGCAAACTTGGTGGACGCATGATTTCGCAGGCCACACGGACGGCTCGCGAAAGGAGGTGCGCGATGTGTTGGGCAGCACATCGCTCGTGAACGACTTCATCACACCCAAGCCTGAGTTGCTGATCTCCCGTGTGATCGAGGCGGCCAGCAACCCCGGCGACCTCATCCTCGACTCCTTCCTCGGCAGCGGCACCACCGCTGCCGTCGCCCACAAGATGGGCCGGCGCTGGATCGGCATCGAGATGGGCGCGCATGCCGCCACGCACTGCCTGCCGCGCCTGGAAAAGGTGCTGGCCGGCGAGCAGGGCGGCATCAGCGCGGCCGTGGGCTGGCAGGGCGGCGGCGGGTTCTGCTTTGCGCGCCTGTCCGAGTCGGTGTTCAGCGCCGATGGCCGCATCAACCCCCAGGTGCGTTTTGCGTCGCTGGCGGCCTTTGTCTGGCAGCAGGAAGCACGCTGCGCCTACCTGCCCCCGGTGGCGGGCGCCGTGCCCGGCACGCCGCTGATCGGTGTGCATCAAGGCGCCGGCCTCTACCTGCTCTACAACGGCATCCTGGGTGACCGGCGGCCGGAGAGCGGCAACGTGCTCACCCTGGCCGTGCTGCAGGCGCTCAAAGCCATCACGGGCAACGGCGGCCCGCACACCGGCCCCAAGGTGGTTTACGGTGAAGCGTGCCGTTTGGGCAGCGCACGCCTGGCGGCCGAGAACATGGTGTTCCGGCAAATCCCTTACGAGCTGGCGGCGCGGTGACCGGGCATGAACGCATGCGGGCTCCGATGCCCCACAGCCGCGCGCCAAGATCAACCGGCTGCTGCTGGACAAGCTGCCGGCCCTCATCGTCGGTGACGCCCGCCGCCGGGCCTACGTCAAGGCCTTGCTGCAAGACATGGTGCGCCGTGGCGAGATCGAGAACGTGGGTGGTGCCACCAAGGCCGCCCGTTGGGCGCTAGCGCGCCACTGAAGGGGCTGAGCACAACCCGCCAATGCTTGTGTCGAACGTGCCGCGCTGCGCCAATAAACGACACAAGGCTTTGATTTACATGGATTTTTTTTCCACCAATCGTTGTTGTGGTCGCCAATCGCGCCAATCGGCCGGATTCGCCGGATTGGCCTGACCGAACTTGCCTGACATTTGTCGCCCCCATGTCCACCTTCACCCTCAAGACCTACCAGACCCAGGCGCTGGCCAGCCTGGCGCGATTTCTCGGGGCTGCCTTGAATACCGGCTCGCTGGCGGCAGCCTGGGCCCAAGAGATGCAACGCCAGGCCCCCACGGCGGCTGCGGGCGAGCGCGTGCAGAGCGTTCCCTATCGAGGCCAGCCCTTTGGCGATACGCCTTGTGTTTGCCTGCGCATCCCCACTGGCGGCGGCAAAACCCTGCTGGCTGCGCAGGCCATCCCGCTGATGGCGCGCCTGTGGGCGCAGGTGGATTTTCCGCTGGCGCTGTGGCTGGTGCCGTCCATCACCATCCGCGACCAGACCCTGCAGGCCCTGCGCCAACCCGGCCACCCGTATCGGCAGGCCCTGGAGGCGGCTTACGGCCAGACTTTGATGGTGCTGGACCTTGACGCCGCGCCAACGATTGCACCGCAGGACCTGGGCCGCAAGACCATCGTGCTGGTGGCCACGATGCAGAGCTTTCGCGTGCGGCAGACCCAGGGGCGCAATGTGTACGCTTTCAGCGAGGACTTCGACGCCCACTTCGCGCATCTGCGCGCCGCTGCCGCGCCGGCAGCGCTCGACGCGCTCGAAAAAGTCAGTGCCGCCGACCTGGCCGAGCCCGGACAGACCTTTCTGAGCGTGGCCGACCTCGGCCGTGTAAAGCACTCGCTGGCCAATCTGCTGGCGCTGATGCGGCCGCTGGTGGTGGTGGATGAAGCGCACAACGCCAAGACCGACACCACCTTCGAGACGCTGCGCCGCTTTGCGCCCAGCGCCATTCTTGAGCTGACGGCCACGCCCGTGCCGGGCAAGACCAATGTGCTCCACAGCGTGAGCGCGCGTGAGCTGCAGGCCGAAGACATGATCAAGCTGCCGGTGATGCTGGCCGAGCACAAAGCCTGGCCCGATGCGGTGCGTGACGCGGTGCTGCGCCGCCGCCACCTGGAGGCCGAGTCAGCGCACGAGGCCCGCTATGTGCGCCCCATCGTGCTGTTCCAGGCCCAGGACAAGAACGGTGAGGTGCCACCGGAAACCCTGCGCCGGCACCTGCTGGCCGAGAAGCTCGCCACCGAAGATGAGATCGTCATCGCCACCGGCGACCAGCGTGGCCTGGATGGCCTGGACCTGTTTGATGCGGCCTGCCCGGTGCGCCATGTCATCACCGTGGAGGCGCTGAAGGAGGGCTGGGATTGTTCGTTTGCCTACGTGCTTTGCTCGCTGCAAAACATGCGCTCGGGCAAGGACGTGGAGCAACTGCTGGGGCGCGTGCTGCGCATGCCTTACGCCAGCCGCCGCAGCAGCCCGGCGCTGAACCGGGCCTATGCGCATGTGGTGGCACCAAGCTTCTCACAGGCAGCCTCGGCCCTGGTGGACCGCATGGTGCAGGGCATGGGCTTTGAGGCCTTGGGCACGGCCAGTGTGGTGCTGCCCGACGCTGGCGTGCCCGACCTGTTTGGCGATGCGCTGCCGTTGCCGCCGCCCTTGCCCACGCTGACTTTGGAACTGTCGCCCGAGGCGCTGACGGCCCTTCAAGGCGAGCCTGGTTTGCAGGCCGTGCCGCGCGAAGCCGGCAGCGGTGCGGCGGTCATGGTGACTGATGAGATGTCGGATGCGCAATTGGCCCGTGTGCTGGCTGCCCTGCCCAGCAGCCAACATGCGGCGGTGTCCACACAAGTGCGCCAGCACAATGAGCGCATTGCCGCTGCGCGCTCGCCAGCCCAACGGGGTGTGCCGTTTGCACCGCTGCCACGCCTGTGCGTCGGGCCGGTGGGCATGGGTCAGGCCGAGTTGCACTTGTTCGAGCGCAACACACTCGACGAGATCGTCGCCTTCGACCTGCTGCGCGCCGACCCGCGGCCCGCGCTGCCGGGATGGCGGCTGGTGGAGCAGAGCGACCAGTTCGAAATCTTCTTCAACGAAACCCGACTGCAGCTGCGCCAAGCTCAAACTGCGGCGCAGTTGTCGCTGAACGCCGTGGCTAGCGATGCCACTGAAACCGATCTTGTGCTGTGGCTGGCCACCGCGCTGCGCCGCCCGGCGCTGACTGACGACGCCCTGCGCCGCTGGGCGGCCGCGCTGGTGGGGCAACTGCGCCACGAGCAGGGCTTCTCGCTCACAGGCCTGCTGCGCGCTCGCCATGCAGTCGCGCAGGCCGCTGTGCGACGGCTGGACGATCTGGAAGCGCAGGCGCGAAAGCAGGGCTTCGAGCAGCTCACGCTGGCCATCGAAGGCTTGCCGCAGCGCAGTGCCTGGGCTGTCGGAGTCTCGCCCGACTGGCAGTTTCGTTTTGTCCCGGGCCACTACCCGGCGCGCAACATCTACGCCGGCCGCTGGGCCTTTCGCAAACACTATTTCGATGTGATTCATGCCTTGAAGCCGCAGGGCGAGGAATTTGAGTGCGCCAGGGCGCTGGATGCGCTGCCTGAAGTCAGGCATTGGGTGCGCAACATCGAGCAGCAGGAGCGGTTTTCCTTCTGGCTGCCCACTGCCACCGACTACTTCTACCCGGACTTCGTGGTCGAATTGATCGATGGCCGACTGTTCGTGGTGGAGTACAAGGGCGATGCCTACGCCACCAACGACGACTCGCGTGAAAAGCGTGCCATCGGCGCGGCCTGGGCACGGGCCAGTGGTGGGCAGGCGGTGTTTACGATGGTGGAGCGCTTGGTGGGTGGGCTGGATGTCGCAGCGCAGCTTGGACAGGCGGTGAGCGCGGGGCCGTTCCCTGCGCAGGAGAACCCGGGATGAGTGACGATTTCAAGCTGCGGCCCGAAGGCTTCCAGCGCGTGGCGCGCCTGCTGGCCGAGCGCGGCCATGCGCATGCGCCGCGCTGGCTGGACGCGCCGGCCAGCACCTGTGCCGAGGCCGCCCAGGCCCTGGGCCTGCAGACCGGCCAGATCGCCAAGAGCGTGATCTTCAGGCGCCGCGCCGATGCGGTGGCGGTGCTGGTGATGGCCTCGGGCGACCGCCGCGTCGACGAGCGCAAGGTGGCCGCCCAGGTGGGCGAGATCGGCCGCGCCGATGCCGGCTTCGTCAAGCAACAGACCGGTTTTTCGATCGGCGGCGTGGCGCCGCTGGGCCATCTGCAGGCGCCGGTGATGCTGATCGACCGGGACCTGTTCCGCTTCGATGCGGTGTGGGCCGCAGCCGGCCATCCAAATGGCGTGTTCTGCCTGAGCCCGGCCGAGCTGGTAGCGCTGACCGGCGCCCCGGTGGCCGACATCGCGGCCGACGAGCCGGTGGCCCAGCCAGCAGCCGTGGCCAGCGGATCATGACGGCACCCGTCACCGCCGTGGCCAGCCCCTGCATCAACATCTGCCAGATGCATGCGGCCAGCGGCTGGTGCGTGGGCTGCCTGCGCACGCTGGACGAGATCGC
>JAYVDE010000241.1:0-15085 GCA_043749575.1 Burkholderiaceae bacterium
GCCCGATGCAGGCCGCGCGCCACCCAGTTGCCGCCGCCCACCGCCAGGCCCATCAGCCAGAACACCGCGCCGGGCCCCAGCGCCGTGCCGGCCAGGCCAAAGGCCAGTGGCATCACGCTGCTGGAAAAATTGATCGCCATCGACCGGAACGCGATCGCCTCGCCGTGGCGGTGGGCCGGGGTCAGCTGGTGCAAGGCACTCATGATCATCGGCTGCACGGCCCCCAACGCCAGCCCCAGCAGCGTGGCGCAGCTGGCCATCAGCCAGGGTGTGGACGCCAGCGGGTAGACCGCGAAGACCGCTGCCGTCATCACCATCGCCGTGCGCAGCACGGTCACCTCGCGCAGCCGATGCGCCAGCAGCGGGATGGCGAAGCGCACCAGCGTCACCGCGGCGGTGAAGGTGCCCAGCACCAGGCCGATGGTCGACGCGCTGTAGCCGCGCTCGTGGCCCAGCACCGGCACCGCGAAGCTGTGCACGTCCCAGCTGGCCGACATCAGCCAGTTGACGAACAGCAAGCGTTTGAAGCCCGGCGCGGCCAGCAAGTCCCAGCGGCTGGCGCCCGCCACACGCCGGGCTGGCGCCGGCGAGCGCGGCTGCAGCGGCACCAAACGCAAGATCCACATCGAGACCAGCGGCATCAACAGCAACAGCGCATAGGCGGCGCCAAAACCACCGGCGTCGATCATGAAGCCCGCCGCGACCGGCCCGACCACGTTGGCCATCGAGAACGCCATGCCCAGCCAGCTGAAGACCCGCAGGCGCTCGGTGCTGTCGTGGGCCAGCAGGCCGGCGGCGCGCAGCACCACGATCACGCCGATGTTGGTGCCGGCACCCGAACACGCCGCGCCCACGCACTGCAGCGCAAATTGCCACCAGCCGCTCAGCCAGCAGGCGGCCAGCGCGCAACTGACCCCCACCAAGGTCAGCACGATGGCCAGGCGCTGCGGCCGGTGGTAGCCGTGGCGGTCGGTCATGCGGCCGGCCGGCATCGCGATCAACACCGGCAAGGCAGCAAACAACGCCAGCAGCACGCCCACCGCCCAGGCGCTGTGGCCAGCCTGCAAGGCCTGCAGCGGCGTGGCCATGCGTTGGCCGGCCATCGCCGCATGCAGCGCAATCTGGCCGACGATCAGCAGCGGCAGCAGCCGGCGTGCGGCGCCGGGCGACGGGGCGGCCGGCGCCGGGGTCAAGCGCGGCCTTCGGTGAGCATGGGCAGAGGCGATGGTGATGGCGGCGGGTCGGCGTCATCAGCTTCGTCGGCCACCAAGCCGGGCAGCAGTTGCTGCACGCGGTGTTCGGGCAGCGATTCCACTATGCGCAGCTGGCGCGCCATCGCCCGGGTGCGCACGGTGGCCTGTTCGATGCTGTTGCTGGCCTCGTCGAGCTTCTTCTTGGTCTTGACCAGCACGTCGCCGAACTTGCCGAACTCGGTCTTCACCGCGCCCAGCACGTCCCAGACCTCGGCGCTGCGCTGCTCCAGCGCCAAGGTGCGAAAACCCATTTGCAGGCTGGTCAGCGTGGCCAGCAGCGTGGTCGGGCCGGCCAACGTGACCTTGTGTTCGCGCTGCAGCGCCTCCATCAGCCCGGGCCGGCGCAGCGCCTCGGCATACAGGCTCTCGGTGGGCACGAAGAGAATCGCGAAATCGGTGGTGTGCGGCGCGGCGATGTACTTCTCGCGGATGCTTTTGGCCTCCCCCCGCAGCCGCAGCTCGATCGCCTTGCCAGCGGCTTCGACCGCCGGCGCATCGGCGCGCTCTTGCGCGTCGAGCAGGCGCTCGTAGTCATCGCGCGGAAACTTGGCGTCGATCGGCAGCCACAACGGCGGCCCGCCTGTGCTTCCCAAGCCCGTGCCCAGACCCGTGCCATGGCGCCCCGGCAGGCGGATCGCAAATTCAACCCGGGCGCCGCTGCCCGGCACGGTCTCGACGTTGCGGGCGTACTGCTCGGGCGTGAACACCTGCTCGAGCAGACCGGCCAGCTGCACCTCACCGTAAATGCCGCGGCTTTTCACGTTGGTCAGCACGCGGTTCAGCGAGCCGACATCCCGCGCCAGCGCCTGCATCTCGCCCAGGCCCTGGTGCACCTGCTCCAGCCGCTCGGCCACTTGCTTGAAACTCTCGCCCAGGCGTTGCTCCAGCGTGGCGTGCAGCTTTTCGTCGACGGTCGCACGCATCTGCTCGAGCTTGGCCTCGTTGCCGGCCTGCAGCAGCGTGAGCCGGCCATCCACCGTCTGGCGCACTTCGGCCAGCCGGCGCTCGTTGGCCTCGCCCAAGGCCTTCAGCTGCTCGGCGGTGGTGCTGCCAAAACGCTGCAAGGCCTCGTTGCTGTGGCTGCCGAAGCGCTGCAGCGCTTCGGCCGTGCCGTCGGCCTGGCGCTTGAGCGCGCTGTCCTGCGCCTCGCGCGCCGCCTGGCCCTGCGCCACCAGTTGCGCGGTGGCCTGCTGCAGCGACTGCGCCACCTGCTGCTGCGTCGTCGCCAGCTGGCTGCGGAAGGTTTCGATCTGCTCGTTCTGGGTGCGGGCGACGTCGCCGCTCTGCGCCAGCAAGGTCTGCTGAAACAGCGCCAGCGCGGCCGCCAGCTCTAGGCGGGCGGCGCGGGCGTTGTCGTTCAGCTCGGCGCGCAACGCCCGCGCGGCCTGCTCGGCCTGGCCGCGTTGGGCCTCGGCCAGCGCCTGTACCTGGGCCTGCACCGCGTAGCGCAAGGGTTCGACCAGCTCAGCCGGATCGGGCCGGCGCCGGGCCAGCCGCCAGACGACCAGCAGGTTCACGATGCCCAACACGCCCAACACGCCCAGCGCGATCAACCCCAGCGTCCACCATTCACTCATCAACCGATTCTCTCAGGCCAATGGCCGCGAAACGGCAGAACACGCAGGCAAGCGTGCAGCCACGCGCCCGCGACACGGCAGAACGGCATCGCCTCCAAACGGCAAAACGGGCATGCGGCTTTACAGCCGATGCCCGTTCGAAAGCCCCTGCAGGGCCGCCGTGGTCGATCAGGCTTGCGCCAGGTACTCCGGGGTGAAGGGCATGCGCCGGATGCGCTTGCCGGTGGCCGCGAAGATCGCGTTGCCCACCGCCGGGCCGACCAGCGCGGTGGCTGGCTCGCCGATGCCACCGGGCTTCTCACGGCTTTGCACCAGCACGATGTCGATCTGCGGCGCTTCGTTGTTACGCATGACGCGGAAACGGTCGAAGTTGGACTGCTGCACCCGGCCCTTGTCGAGCGTGATCTCGCCCCACAGCGCGCCCGACAGGCCGAAAATGATGCTCGACTGGATCTGCGCTTCCACTGTGTCGGGGTTGACCATCTGCCCCAGGTCGGCGACCACGGTGACCTTGTGCACCACCGGCGCGCCGTCCTTCATCGAGATCTCGGCGATCTGCGCCATGTAGGTGTCGTAGCCCTCCATCAGCGACACGCCGCGGAATCGCCCGGCGGCAGCCGGTTTGCCCCAGCCGGCCTTCTCAGCCGCCTGCTTGAGCACGCTGGCCATGCGCGGCTGGCTGTTCAGCAACGACAGCCGGTAGGCCACCGGATCCTTGCCAGCGACAGCCGCGCACTCGTCGATGAAGGTCTCGTTGGCGAAGGCGTTCATGTTGTGGCTGACCGCGCGCCAGTAACCCACCCGCACACCGGCGTCGTGTTTGACCACGTCGTGGCGCACCGCCGGGATGTCGTAAAGCGCCACGCCGGCCTCGCTCATCAACCCGTCCGGCGCCTCGGGTGGCAAGCCGAAGGCCCGCTCGGTGACCGACTGCGAGGCCACGCGCCAGGTCATTGCAGTGGGCTTGCCGTCGGCGCCGATCGCCGCGGCGACCTGGTGCACGCCCAGCGGCCGGTAAAAATCATGCTGCATGTCGTCTTCACGCGACCAGATCAGCTTGACCGGCCGGTTCGGCACCGCCTTGGCGATCTGCGCGGCTTGCAAGATGTAGTCAAAGTCGATGCGCCGGCCGAAGGCGCCACCCAGGAAGGTGTTCTCGACCGCCACGTTCTCGATCTTGAGCTCCAGCATCTTGGCCACCGCGCCCTGCACCGCGTCCGGCCATTGCGTGGGGCCGACCAGGTGGATGCGGTCGCCCTGGAAATGGGCCGTGTAGTTCATCGGCTCCATCGGCGCGTGCGACAGGTTTTGGGTCAGGTATTCGCCCCGCACCACCTTGCTGGCGGCGGCCACCAAGGCGTCGGCGTCGCCTTCTTTCTTCAGTGGAATCGGCTTGCCTGAGGCCAGCGCCGCGCGCGTGCCATCGAACATCGCCTGGGTGTTGAGATTGGCGTTGGCGCCCTCGTCCCACTGCACCGTGAGCAGCTTGCGTGCCGTCACCGCATGCCAGTAGGTATCGGCCACCACGGCCACGCCGTCGGGGATCTGCACCACGTCGAGCACGCCCTTGGCGGCGCGGGCCTTGCTGGCGTCGAAGCTCTTGACCTTGCCGCCCTGCACCGGCGACATCTCGATCGAGGCGTAAACCATGCCGGGCAGCTTGACATCCATGCCGAAGCGCGCCGTGCCGTTGACCTTGGCCGGTGTGTCCAGCCGGGTGGTGCGTTTGCCGACGATGCGGAACTGGCTGGGGTCTTTCATCTCCGGCTTCTCGGGCACCGGGATGCGCGAGGCGTCGTCGGCCAACTGGCCGTAGGTGGCCGATTTACCACCCGGGCCCGTGACCACGCCGTTTTCAGCCTTCAAGGTCGACGCGTCGACGTTCCAGCGGTTGGCCGCGGCGCTGACCAGCATCTCGCGCACCTGGGCGCCGGCCAGGCGCAGCTTGTCGTAGCCCTCGCGCACCGAGGTGGAGCCGCCGGTCAGCTGCAGGCCGAAGATCAGCGCGTTGCCGTAGATCTTGCCCGGCGGCGCAAAAGCCACTTTGACCTTCTGGATGTCGACGTTCAATTCCTCGGCGACCAACATCGGCATCGAGGTGTAGACACCCTGGCCCATTTCGGCGCGGGCCGAGATCAGCGTGATGGTGTTGTCGTCGGCGATGTGCACCCAGGCGCTGGGCGTGTGCAGCAGGCCGGCGGCCTGGGCCGGGCCGGCCAAGGGCAGCGCAAAGCCGACCATCAGGCCGCCACTGAAGGCGGCCGAGGTCTTGAGGAAACCGCGGCGGGTGGCCGTCGGAACAAGGTTTGTCTTGGTCATGGTGTTGTCCCCCTCAGGCCTTGGCGCCACGCATCTCGGCGGCGGCAGACTTGATGGCGGCGCGCACCCGAACATAGGTGCCGCAGCGGCAGATATTGCCCGCCATCGCGTTGTCGATGTCCTCATCGCTGGGGTTCTTGTTGGTCGCCAGCAGCGCGGCCGCGCTCATCAGCTGGCCGCTCTGGCAGTAGCCGCACTGCGGCACGTCGTGCGCAATCCAGGCCTTTTGCAGCGGGTGGCTGTTGTTCTTGGACAAGCCCTCGACGGTGGACACCAGCCGTGCCGAAACCAGCGACAGCGGCGTCGAGCACGAGCGGATCGGCTGGCCGTCTAAGTGCACCGTGCAGGCGCCGCACAGCGAGGCGCCGCAGCCGAACTTGGTGCCAGTGAGGCCGATCTCGTCGCGGATGACCCACAGCAGTGGTGTGTCGGGTTCGGCCTGCGCCACCACGGCCTTGCCGTTGATCTTGAATTTCGTGCTCACGGAAATCTCCTCGTTGTTGGATCATCCGGCGCGGTGAACGCACCGTGACTTGCGATGGTGACCGCGCCGGCCCACGCCGGCCGAGAGTGAAAACCCGATCCACCGCTTCACAGGTGTGTCAGGCCGGGGCAGGTGGTGGTAATCAACCCAACCAGGCCGCCAAAACGTGGCCGGCCCAGCGCAAGCCGGCCTGCCGTATCAGCCGCGGCGCACCAGCACGTCGGGGTTCAGCGCGGTGGGCGGTGGGCCGCCCTGCCGCCCCAGCACCGCGATCAGGTTGGCCGCGGCCAGCTCGGCCATCGCCCGCCGCGTCGGCAAGCTGGCGCTGGCGATGTGCGGCGTCAGCACCACGTTGGGCACGGTCAGCAGGTCGGGATGCACCGCCGGCTCGCCCTCGAACACGTCCAGCCCGGCGGCGGCGATGCGGCGCTCGCGCAGCGCTGCGGCCAGCGCGACGTCGTCGACCACGCCGCCGCGCGCGATGTTGGTCAGCGTGGCGCTGGGCTTCATCAGCGCCAGTTCGGCCGCGCCGATCAGGTGATGAGACGAAGTGCTGTAAGGCACCACAATGACCAGGTGGTCGGCTCGCCGCAGCAACTCATCTTTAGCCACCCACACGGCGCCCAGTTGCTGCTCGAGCGCGGCATCGAGCCGGCTGCGGTTGTGATAAATCACCTTCATGCCGAAACCCAGTGCGCCGCGCCGCGCGATGGCCTGGCCGATGCGGCCCATGCCCAGCACCGCCAGCGTGGCGCCGTGCACATCGGCACCGGCGAACAGGTCGTAGGACCAGTGCGTCCAGCGCCCCGCCCGCAGGAAGTGCTCGCTCTCGGTGATGCGCCTGGCCGCGGCCATCATCAATGCGAAGCCGAAATCGGCGGTGGTCTCGGTCAGCACATCGGGCGCGTTGCTGACCAGCACGCCCGCGGCGGTGCAAGCCGGCAGATCGATGTTGTTGTAACCCACCGCCATGCTGCAGACCGCGCGCAAGCCGGGGCAGGCCGCCAGCAACGCAGCATCAATGGGCGGCGCACCGGCCACCAGCAGGCCGGCAGCGCCCTGCGCACGAGCGGCCAGCGCGTCGGCGGTCCAGGCTATGGCCAGCTCGGTGCCACAGGGCGCGTCGACCTCGAAGTGCTCGCCCAGGCGCGCCAGCACCTCGGCAAAAACCGGGATGACAACGAGGATGCGTGGCCGGCTCATCGCGCAGACCCCGCTGCCCCGTGGGCGAACGCCAGGCCGACCGACGCCTGTAACGCCTGAAACTCCGGCAACTCCGGCACAGCCTGGGCAGTGCGGCCTTGCTTGATCAGGTGCGGCTGCCAGCCCACCACCAGCATCACCAAGAAGCCGAGCACGTAGGCCACGGCCACATGCCAGCCGCCCTTGAGCCAGGCCCCCACCGAGCGGGCTTCGGGAAAGAGGCCCGCCAGCGCCACGCCCGCCGATGAACCGAACCAGATCAGCGAGCCGCCGAAGCCCACTGCGTAGGCCAGGAAGCCCCAGTCGAAACCGTCCTGGCGGATGGCCAGCGCGGTGAGCGGGATGTTGTCGAACACCGCCGAAACAAAGCCCAGGCCGAGCGTGGTGGCCCAGGACGGCGTCGGCAACGCGGCCACCGGCATCAGCGAGGCGCACCACACCAGCGCTAGCAGGAACAGGCTGCCCTTGAAGGCGCTGGGCAGCAGGTTCCAGCTCGGCGGGCGGTACGCCGCCAGCAGCAGCAGGGCCAGCGCCACGGCCAGGCCGATCACCGGGAATTTCTCGAGCATCGCGGGTTCGCGCAAGTTGAACCACAGGTTGCTGGCTATCGCCGCCAGCAGCACCAGACCGACCACCACCAAGCGGCCAGGCTCGATCTCCGCACCCGGGGTGTCGTCTTTTTGGATCGGCTGGTAGGCGTGCTGCTGGTAGGCCGCCGCGATGCCGAAAAACAGCAAGGCTGCCGCACCGCCGACATAGGCCTTCAGCAGCCACAGCGGGTTGGCGCCGGCGATCCACATCATCGTGGTGGTGGTGTCGCCGACCACGCTGCCGGCGCCGCCGGCGTTGGCCGCGGCCACGATCGCGACCAGAAAGCCGATGTGCACCCGCCGACCGTACAAGGCCTTGGCGACGGTGCCGCCGATCATCGCCGCGGCAATGTTGTCGAGGAAGCCCGACATCACGAACACGCCGCACAACAGCACCAGCCCGCCCTTCCAATCGTTGGGCAGCAGGTGGGGCAGCCGCTCGGGCACCCGACTTTTCTCGAAGTGGTCGGCCAGCAGCGCAAAGCCCAGCAGCAGGCCCAGCAGATTGGCCAGCGTCACCCATTCATGGCCGAAATGCCCCGCCAGCCCAGCCAGCCCGGCGCCGGCGTTGAAGCCGGTGAACAGCCACTGGTAGACCGAGAGGGCGACGGCGCCGCCCACCGCCACCTTCAGCGCATGCTGGTGCAGCAGCGCCACGCCCAGCAGCAGCAGCGCAAACCAGATGAAATCCAGTGGCACGCCAGCGATGCCCGGTCGGTCGGCGGCCACCGCGCTGGCCGGTGCCAGCAGCGCGCCCGACAGCTGGGCTGACGCCCGCATGGGATGGGTTTTCAAGCGATCTCCTGGAGGTCTACTACGGCGGCGGGCGTGGCTGGCGGGTCTGGCCGGGTGGTCTGGCTGGGTGGTGGTGGCCACACCGGCGCGCCGCAGCGGCAGCAAGATTGCGCTTGCTGGCGGATTCTATGCAGCGCGGGCCGTGCCGCCACCGCCGCCAGGGCCTGGCCGGCGCGCGATTCAACCGGTGACGCGCAGCGCTGCCAGTGCGCTCAGCAGTGGCGCCGGCCGCCAGCGGGTGCCCTCAACACAGCTCTACACCGATTGCCAACCCTGCCAGGCCGCCTGCGCCAGTTGCACCGTGCGCAACTGCACCGCCACGGTGGTGTGGATGTCGGGGCCATAGCCGCCGGCCATCACCACGGCTACCGGCACGCGGTGCCGCGCCAGCCAATCGAACACCCGCTGGTCGCGCGCGGCCAGGCCCGCGTCGCTGAGCTTGAGCCGGCCCAGCCGGTCGCCTTCATGCGGGTCGGCGCCGGCCAGGTAGAAGGCCAGGCCGGGCGGCCCGCCAGCAGCACACTGGCGCTGCCAGGCCAGGGCCAGTGCCTCGTCCAGTGCCGCCAGGTAGGGCGCGTCGGTGCAGCCATCGGGCAGATCGATGTCCAGGTCGCCCGGCGATTTGCGAAACGGGAAGTTCTTGGCGCCGTGCAGCGACAGCGTGAACACCGACGGGTCGCCGCCGAAGATCGCTGCCGTGCCGTTGCCCTGGTGCACGTCGAGATCGATCACCCAGACCCGCAACAAACGGCGCGGCAGTGCGCGCAGCCGGTGCAGCTCGGCCTGCATCAGCCGCGCGGCCACCGCCACGTCGTTGAAGACGCAGAAGCCCGAGCCCTTGTCGGCCGCGGCATGGTGGGTGCCCCCGGCCAGCTGGGCGGCCACGCCCTCGGCGAGTGCGGCGCGGGCCGCGGCGATGGTAGCGCCCACCGACCGCCGGCTGCGCACCACCAGGCCTTCGCTCCACGGAAAGCCGATTTCGCGCTGCGCCGCAGCCGACAGCGTGCCTGCACTCACCGCGTCGATGTAGTCGGGCGTGTGCACCAGCGCCAGTTCACCGTCACTGGCCGGCGCGGCCTCGGCCAGCCGCAGGCCACTGCATTCGGCCACCACGCGGTGGTGCAACAACGCTTGCTTCGGCATTGGAAACCGGTGTCCTGGCGGCAGGTCGACTGAAAAGCGGTGGTTGCTGAAGAGCTGCATCGTCGGCCGATTTTGCCAAAGCCGGTGTCAATGCCGGGCCGGCGCCTGCCCAGCCCCGGCCCCGGCCAGCTGTCTCGGCCTCAGCCGCCGGGTTCGCCGAGTCTGCCGCCAGGCCCCCCTAGATTGCTGCAGCGCAGCAAAAAGTGCTTGCATTCCCTGTCGGGCTGCCTATACTTCGATTTATGTTGCAGTGCAGCATGTCTGCAAGCCCAAATACCGACCCGCGGTTTTCCCGCTTTTCCCACTGTCCCCGGAGCTTTCCATGAACTTCATGACCCCTGACCAATTTGCCGCCGCCAACAAGGCCAACCTCGAAACCCTGTTCGGCTTGACGAGCAAGGCCTTCGAAGGTGTTGAAAAGCTGGTGGAGCTGAACCTGCAAGTGGCCAAGGCCACGCTCGCCGAGTCGGCCGAAAACACCAAGGCCGTGATGGGCGTCAAGGACGCCCAGGAACTGCTGGCCCTGCAAGCCAGCCTGTTGCA
This sequence comes from Burkholderiaceae bacterium, assembly GCA_043749575.1. GTDB lineage: Bacteria > Pseudomonadota > Gammaproteobacteria > Burkholderiales > Burkholderiaceae_C > Pseudaquabacterium. Next base: position 9,908 of record JAYVDE010000241.1, read on the forward strand.
GCCGTCGGCCGAAAAGGCCGCCGCCTACAGCCGCCACCTGTATGACATCGTCCAGTCGACCTCCAGCGAGTTCACCAAGACCGCCGAAGCCCAGCTGTCGGAAGCGCAGAAGAGCCTGGCCACCGTGGTCGACAGCGCGCTGAAAAACGCCCCTGCCGGCAGCGAAAACGCTGCTGCCCTGGTGAAGTCGGCCATCAGCGCCGCCAACAACGCTTATGAAAGCGTGCACAAGGCCGCCAAGCAAGCCGCCGACATGGCCGAGGCCAACTTCACTTCCGTGACCAACAGCGCTTTGAATGCGTCGCAAACCGCCGTCAAGTCGGTCAAGCGCGCAGCCTGATCACAGCCGGGCCTGACGCCGCACAAGTTGAGGGAACCAATTCCCTCACGTCGGTATCAGACCTGCCTGTCGCGGTTAAGCGACCTGCGGCAGTCGTGAATGGTTGTCTCCTCGGTACCTCTCGAAATCAGTTTCAAGGTACCTTCAGCCCGGTGGCTTGCCACCGGGCTTTTTTACGTCCGGCCGGCCGACAGGCTCAAGACGACAGCGCCAACAGCCGTTGCCGCAAGCCCGCCAACGCCACCATGGCGGCATCGCGGCCGGCATCGATGGCGCGCTTGCGGGCGGTGAAGTCGGCACTGGACACGCCGACCAGCTGAGGCCTGATCACCACGTCGGCGTCCTTCAGCTCGAACTGGTTGATGCTGCGGCCCATGATGGCGAAGGTCTGCAGCAGCATTTTGAAAGCGTCGCCGGTGGCGTTGCCGTCGGGCGGCGACGAGATGTCGACCGCGATCACCAACTCGGCCCCCATCTGCCGCGCAAAGCGCACCGGCACCGGCGACACCAGGCCGCCGTCGACATATTCACGGCTGCCGATCTTCACCGGCTGGAACACCGCCGGCACCGCGCTCGACGCCCGCACCGCTTGCCCCACATCGCCGCGCTGGAACAGCATCGCCGCGCCGCTGTCCAAGTCGGTGGCCACTATGCCCAGCGGCAGCGGCAGTTGCTCGATCGTGCGGCCGCCGGTCATCTCGCGCACGTAACGCGCCAGCGCATCACCACGGATCATGCCGCGGCCTGGAAACGACCAGTCGGTGATCGCCGATTCGTCCATCGCCAGCGCCGTGCGGGCCAGTTCCGGTCCGCTGCGGCCGGCCGCATACAGCGCGGCCACCAAGCTGCCGGCCGAGGTGCCGACCACCAGGTCGGGGCGGATACCGGCTTCTTCCAGCACCTGGATCACGCCGATATGGGCAAAACCCCGCGCCGCGCCGCCGCCCAGTGCCAAGCCGATGCGCGGCGGTCGAGGCGCTGGACGGGGTGGCTTCTCAGGGCCGGCCGGTGGCACTAGGGCGACCGGCGGCGTGGTCTGGCAGGCTGCCAGCGCGGCGGCGGCGCCCAGCGCCAGCAGGCTGCGGCAAGTCTGTCGTCGGTTCATGCGCTGATTGTAGGAAGTGGCCACCGCCGGCGGCGGTCCTTATTCCATATGAGCATATGCAGCCAACTTATATGTAGTTCTCGTTTATATGCATTGCCCCTAGAGTCCGGCCCTCGCAGGGCATGTTGCTCTGTAACACGGGTGGGCGCTGCAGCATGGATGGGGTGATCGACTGGTTGGCCGTGGCAAGCGGCTTCGGCATCGGCGCCATCGTCGGCATGACCGGCGTGGGCGGCGGCTCGTTGATGACGCCTTTGTTGATCAGCGTGTTCAAGCTGAACCCGGCGGTGGCTATCGGCACCGACCTGTGGTTTGCCGCCATCACCAAGAGTGGCGGCGCCTGGGCCCACCACCGCCATGGCCATGTCGACTACCGCATCACCGCGCGTTTGCTGGCCGGCAGCATCCCGGCGGCGCTGGCCACCATCGGGCTGATGCATTTCACCGGCATCACCAAGGGCTGGGCCAGCGCGCTGACTTTCTCGCTGGGCATCGCCTTGCTGGTCACCGCCGTGGTCGTGGCCTACCGCCAGGCCTGGCAGGCGCTGGGCCTCAAGCTGGAGCGCTGGCTGCCCGAGCGCCGCAAGGCGATGCTGACGGTGGTCGCCGGCGTGCTGCTGGGCGTGCTGGTCAGCTTGAGCTCGATCGGCGCCGGTGCGCTGGGCGCCACCTTGATCTTGCTGCTCTACCCGCGCCTGCCAGCGCACCGCCTGGTGGGCACCGACATCGCCCACGCCGTGCCGCTGACCCTGGTGGCGGGCATCGGCCACGCCACGCTGGGCCATGTCGATTGGGCGCTGCTGGCCGCCCTGCTGGTAGGCTCACTGCCTGGCATCTGGCTGGGCGCCCAGCTCACCAAATTGATGCCTGAACGGCTGGTGCGCGCCTTGCTGTGCATCTCGCTGGTCACCGCCGGCCTCAAGGTCATTCATTGACCGTCTGAACCCCACCCCAAGTTACGCCAAGCCAAGCCACGCCACACCACGCCACACCACGATGTACGCCTACACCGAATTCGACCGCCAGTTTGTCCACGCCCGCGCTGCGCAGTTTCGCGACCAGCTGGCCCGCCACCTGACGGGCAGCCTGCCCGACGACGACTTCAAGGCGCTGCGCCTGCAAAACGGCTGGTACGTGCAGCGCCATGCGCCGATGCTGCGCGTGGCCGTGCCCTACGGCGTGCTCAGCGCCCCCCAGCTGCACCAGCTGGCGGTGATCGCGCGCCAGCACGACCGCGGCTACGGCCACTTCACCACGCGGCAGAACCTGCAGTACAACTGGATCCCGCTGACCCAGGCCGCCGACGTGATGGACCTGCTGGCCGCCGTCGACATGCACGGCATCCAGACCAGCGGCAACTGCATCCGCAACATCACCGCCGATGCGCTGGCCGGCGTGGCCGCCGACGAGATCGTCGACCCCCGGCCGTATTGCGAGGTGATGCGGCAATGGAGCACGCTGCACCCCGAGTTCGCCTTCCTGCCGCGCAAGTTCAAGATCGCGGTGTCGGGCGCGGTGGAAGACCGCGCCGCCATCGGCTGGCACGATGTCGGCCTGCAGTTGCTGAAAAACGCGGCCGGCGAGATCGGTTTCCGGGTCCAGGTCGGCGGCGGCATGGGCCGCACGCCGATCATCGGCACGGTGATCCGCGAGTTCTTGCCCTGGGCGCAGATCCTCTGCTACCTCGAAGCCATCGTGCGGGTCTACAACCGCTACGGCCGCCGCGACAACGCCTACAAGGCGCGCATCAAGATCCTGGTCAAGAGCGAGGGCCAGAAGTACTTCGATGCGGTCGAGGCCGAGTTCAGCCGCATCCTGGCCGAAGACGTGGGCGCCGGCCTGCAGCTGATTCCGCAGGCCGAGTTCGACCGCATCGCCGCCAGTTTTGCCCGCCCGGCCGGGGTGGTGCCCGCCGCGTCGGTGGCCGTGCCGGCCGACGCACCCTTGGCTTACAGGCGCTGGCTGCAGCGCAACGTGCATGCCCACCAGGTGGCGGGCTACAAGGCGGTGACGCTGTCGCTCAAGCGCCCCGAACTGCCGCCCGGCGACGCCACCGATGTGCAGATGGACGCCGCCGCGGCCTTGTCCACCCGCTTCAGCCACGGCGAGTTGCGCGTCAGTCATGACCAGAACCTGGTGCTGCCCTGGGTGCGTGAAGCCGACTTGGCCGCGCTGTTCGAGGCCGCCCGCGCCGCGAGCTTCGCCACGCCCAACATCGGCCTGATCACCGACATGATCAACTGCCCGGGCGGGGATTTCTGCGCGCTGGCCAATGCCCGCTCGATCCCGGTGGCTGCGGCCATCACCGAGCGTTTCGCCGATTTGGACGAGATCCACGACATCGGCGACATCGACTTGCACATCAGCGGTTGCATCAACAGCTGCGGCCACCACCACAGCGGCCACATCGGCATCCTGGGCGTCGACAAGGACGGCAGCGAGTGGTTCCAGGTCTCGCTGGGTGGCTCGGACGGCAGCACCATCAGCGGCGCCGCGGTGGCCGGCAAGGTGATCGGCCCCTCGTTCGCTGCCGAGGAAGTGGCCGATGTGGTCGAGGCGGTGATCGACACCTACACCGCACAGCGCCTGGCCGGCGAGCTGTTCATCAACACCGTGCGGCGCATCGGCATCCCGCCGTTCAAGGCCGCGGCCGACGCGCAGCGCCACATCACCGCCAAAGCCGATCACAACCTGACCGCCGCCTGAGGCCACCGACGACCATGTTATTCATCGACACCCACCAAGACCCCTGGCACACCAACGGTGGTGAAGACGGCCCGCAACCGCATCCGCCGGTGCGTGAACAGACCCTGCTGACGCTGGAGCAGTGGCATGCGGTGCGCGAGACCTGGCCCACCGGCGTGGCCGTCGGCGTGATGGTGCCCAACACCTTCGACATCGAAACCCTGGCCGCTGACCTGCCGCGGCTGGCGCTGGTGGTGCTGCACTTTCCCAAGTGGGTTGATGGTCGCGCCTACAGCCAGGCCCGGTTGTTGCGCATGCGGCTGCGCTTTGGCGGCCAGGTGCGGGCCACCGGCGACGTGCTGGTCGACATGTTGCCGCTGCTGCAACGCACCGGCTTCGACGCCGTGGCGATGCGTCCCGACCAGAAAATCGAAGCCGCCGAGCGCGCGCTGAGCTTCTTCGCCGGCCACTACCAGGGTGACGTGGCGCAGCCGAAGCCGGCCTTCTCGCGTGACGTGGGCGCCGAACTGCTTACCCAGCGCCAAGCCGCCGCCGACCAGTTTGCCGGCCAAGGAATCTGACATGAGCGCGATTGCCCTGTACGCCCGCCCGACCCCGGGCTTCGACCAACGGGTCGCCCATGCGCTGGCGGTGCTGCAGTCGGCCGCCACCGACCATGCCGGCGCCATCGTGCAGGCTACCAGCCTGGGTGCCGAGGACATGGTGGTCACCGACCTGATCGCCCGCCATGCCCTGCCGATCGCCATCGGCACGCTGGAAACCGGCCAGCTGCATGCCGAGACATCGGCGCTGATCAACACCATCAACCACCACTACGGCGTGACGGTCGAGGTCTACCGCCCGCAGACCGAGGCGGTGCTGCAGTTCGTCAAGAGGAATGGCGACGACGCGATGTTCCGCAGCCTCGACCTGCGCAAGGGCTGCTGCGGCATCCGCAAGATGGAGCCGCTGGGCCGCATGCTGGCCCAGCGCACGGCCTGGGTGACCGGCCTGCGCCGCGAGCAGAGCAACGCCCGTGGCGAAGTGC
>JAYVDE010000242.1:0-5957 GCA_043749575.1 Burkholderiaceae bacterium
GCGGTCTGCGGCGTTGCAAATCCTCGCCATAGCTGGGCTATGGCTGTGGTTTGCGCCTTGCAGCCCAGCCCAAACCAGGGCGCCCACACTCGCAAGGACTTGTTCAGCATTGCCCAAGGTGGGTCGTCGCGAAGCCAGCCAAACGGGGCCGAGGTGCCGGGCGCGCCGGTGAAGGGGCTACGCCTGCCAGTCCCAGGGATTGAACAGCGTCGCGCCCGTCGGGACGAAGTCTGTCACGTCGCGCGTCACCACCGTCATGCCTCGAACCATGGCGGTCGCGGCGATGAAGGAGTCCCTCTCTTTGCAACGGTTGGGCACCTGCAGGGCCGTACATTTCAAGGCCACCTGCGCGTCGATCAGCAGCGTTCGGCCGTTGAAGGTGGGGCGAACTTGGGTATCCAGCCAAAGGCGAAGAGGCGCGCCTTGCGCAGGGTCGCTGTGCTCCTTGAGCCGGACCCCGTATTCAAACACCGTCATGACCGAGATGAACTGCAGCGCGACAGGGACACTCGCTGCCCAGGCCACCACGTTGGCATCGGCTTTGCCGGCGCCTGCCCGTCGCAACTCGGACACGACGTTGGTATCGAGCACGAACATCAGCAGAGGCCGGGCGACTTGAAGGACAAATCCGCCTTTGGCGGATCAAATTCGATGTCGTCTCCGGCGCCGACAGGCATGGCAAGCAGATCAACGAGGGTTCTTTGGGCTCCCGCAGGGTCGGTCAATTTTTTGTAGTCGGCAAAGCTCAGAAGCACATGGGATGGGCGTCCACGATCCGTGATGATCACCGGACCGGCCAACGAAGACTTCTTGGCCTCACTGGCATGTTGATTGAATTCGCGGCTGGTCAGAACAGTGGTCATGGCAAGATCCTGGGCGCGGCCTTTAATGTAGATGCGTTACTACAAACTTGAAGGTCCTGCCGTTGACAGCCGGCGCGCGTCAACATGATCCGCCTGGCCGCCGAAGCGATGCGCAAGAACACGCCCGAGCCCACCGGCGAGCGCGGCGTGCTGATCAGCATGCCGCCAGCCCCTCGGCCAGGCGGGCCGGGTCGGGCAGCGGCAGGTTCAGGCTGCGCTCGCCCGTTGCGGGGTCGGTGACGAAGCGCGGCGCTGCCGCGGGGTGGTGGCCCGGCGCGGCTGGCGGGTGTGGCCGAAGGTGGCGCCGCCGGCGTCGCCCACCGCCTCTTCGGCCACACCTATCGCCCCTGTCACCTCGTCCACGCTGGCCATGAACTTCGACAAGCGGGTGCCGTTCATGAACACGGCGCTGTCGCCACCGTCCAGGACCCTTGCAAACAGCGACTGCTTGAACGCCAGCACGCCCAACATGCCTTGCTCGATGCTGCCCTGGGCCACCAGCTTGATCACCTGCACCCCGCGGCGCCGGCCCATGCGGTGCACCCGGCCGGCGCGCTGATCCAGCTTGGCCGGGTTCCACGGCAGGTTCATGTTGACCACCGTGGTGGCCGCCGCATGCTGCAGTTTCAGGCCCACGCCGCCGGCGTCGGTGGACAGGAACAGCCGGCAATCGGCGTCTTGCGTGAAGCGGTCGACCAGTGCACCACGCTGGTCAGCCGGCGCGCCGCCGTGGAACAGCACATGGCCCCAGCCGCGCTGGCGCAGCCGCCGCATCAGCACTTCGTGCGTGCCCAGCCACTGGCTGTAGACCACCGCGTTGGCATCGGGTTGCTCGAACAGCTCTTCCAGCAGCGTCATCAACTCGTCGGCTTTGTGGCCAAAGTCGGTTTCATGGTCGAGCAGCCAAGTGCTGTTGCACGACATGCGCATGTTCTGCAGCGCGCACTGCAGGCGGCGCTGGTCGACATCCGACAGGTAACCCGTCTTGCGCCAGCGCGAGCCGATGCGGGTGACGATCAGGCCATTTTCGTCGTGGTGGCCGCGCTGCTCGGCCGTCATCGGCACGAACAGCGTCTTGCCGACCCGTTCGGGCAACTGGGGCAACACCTCGGCCTTGCGCCGGCGCAGCAGAATCGGCGCCAGCGTGGCGCCGATGCGGCCGAGATCACGGTAGCCCACCACCGGGCCGGCCTCGTCGACCTGCTGGTGGTCGTGCAGCAAGCGCCAGGTGGGGCCGAGCCGGTGTTGGTCGACGAGTTGCACGATGGCGATCAGGTCCTCCAGCCGGTTTTCCAGCGGCGTGCCGTTCAGCACAAAGGCATAGGGGCTGTCGATGCGCTTCAGGGCCCGCGCGGCAACGGTGTTCCAGTACTTCACGCGCTGGGCTTCGTCGATGATCAGCAGCTCGGGCGCCCAGGCCCCGATCAGGTCGACATCGCGCAGCAACGTGTCATAGCTGGTGATGCGGCAGAACGCCTCTTCGCGGTACTGCTGCTGACGCGCCGGGCGCAAGCCTTGCAGCACCTGCTGGCGGTGTTGGGCATCACGCAGCTGGGCCACGTAGGCCAGCGCGCAGTCGTCGACACGCAAGGCATGGGCGTCCGGGTTGGTCTCATGTTCATGGGTCTGGATGAAGCGGTCCAGTTCAGCCAGGCGGGCCGGCGGCAGTACCCAGCCAGCGGCTTCATCGAAGAGCTGGCGAGCCCGATCGAGCAAGCCCGGCGGGCAGTCGGCACCGAGCCGAAAGCGCACCGTTCGCAGGCCGGCCTGGTGCAGGTGGACCTCGCTGTAGGGCGGCGCAAAGCCCTGCTTCAGCGCGGCCTTGCCGCCCCGCCGTGCACGCAGCCGGGCCAGCGTGAACTCGATGTGCTTGCAGGTGCCGAGATCGTTGGTGGCGAAATCCAGGCAGCTGCACAGGCTGTCGCCCGGCAAGGCACCACGGATGGCGACCTGGTAGCGCCCGCCGGTGGCGGCGTTGCCGACCCAAAAATCGGCGAACACCGGCAGCCGCCTGGCCGCCTTCAGGTCCAATCCGTCAAGGCGCTGCAAGTCGAAGGCCTGCTCGCTGCCGAACTGCCGCCGCAACACCCGCGGCCAGTCGTCGGCGGCCATCTTCTCGGGCCGGCGCTGGCGCGACAGGCGCGGTTCGCCGGGCGCCTTCGACTTGAGCTTTGGCTTGATCTTTGGCTTGGCTTGGCTGTCGGCCGGGCCGGGGCTGCCTGGCCGCGCGCGGTGGTCATCGTGCGATCCCCAGAGCGTCCCACAAGAACTGGAACGAGACGGTGCGCCGGCCATCCAGCGCCGCCATCTCGGCTTCGCCACTCTCGTAGCTGCGCAGCAGGCCCTTGACGCGCTCCAGCCCGCTGCCTGTGGCGATCACCTGCCGCGGCGACTTGCCGGCCAGCACCGGCAGCGGCTCATCAGCCCAGCGCGCATAGCTGCGGCGCAGCGCCTGCTCAATGGCATCGGCAAGCTGCTCGGGTGGCAAGGTCAGCGGCGCCTTGGCGGGCGAATTGGCGAGCGACTTAGCGGGCTTGGTCGATCGCATGACGCCTTGCGGATCAGTGATCTCTCGGGTCAGGTGCCGCACCGCCGCGCCGGCCAGCGCGTCGAACCAGACCCGACCGTCGTCAGCCAGCCGCTGGGTGCGGTAGAAAATTTCAATCCGATCACCCTGCTTGCCGGGGTTGATCGCGGCCAGCGAGCGGACCGCTCGGTCGTCGCCTTCAAGCTCACGCTGCCAACCCGTCTGCGCATCGCCCGCCACATCGGCGCATGCCGCCAGCGCCTGCGCCAGCGCAGCGGCGTTCAACACGCGGTAGTGGTCGGTGACCAGCAGGATGGGCTCGCCGGTCGATGCGTCGATCATCTTCGGCAGCGCTGGCGGCATCACGAACTGCCGCAACCAGGCACGGGCAATCGCGCGGCTGTGAAGAGACCTCAAATTGTCCGGATGCAAGCCGGACTCAGCCACCGCCCGCACCGCCACCAGCACACCGGCCTGCGCCAGCATCGAAAACGGATAGATCGCGCCTGACAGTTCAAGGTGATCGTCCAGCTGCATGACCCGTGCGCCAATCAGCAAACCGGGCTGCATCTGCCGGCTGCCCGCGCGCTCTTGCACCACCAGCGGTGGCGCATCGCCGTCAACGGCATCACAAAGGCTCAAGCCATCGCCGGGCCGCACGTCAGTGACGGTGTACAGGCGCAACGGCCGCTCGCCCTGCTGCGCCACCCAGCGGCGCTGGAAGTCGGACAGGCGCGGGCCATCGGGGCCGGTCAACACCGCGTTGATACGGCGCAACTCGCCCTTGACCTGCATCTCACCCTCGGCGACCAACCATTCGATCAAGTTGATCTGCACGCTCTCCAACACCTCGGCGCCCAGCGTTTTGGACCTACCCGGTGCGTCGTGTGGCCACAGATCGTTAAACAAGTTCTCTACCGCCACCTTGAAACCCTTGCGGTGACGCTCAGTGAGCCAGTCGACGGCCACTGAGCCCGGGCCTTCAATCTCCCCGGCCGTGCCGGGTGGTGGCGAAAGACCGGCGGGGGCATCGTCTGCGCGTTGGTGGCAATGCTTGTATTTCTTGCCGCTGCCGCAGGGGCAGGGGTCGTTGCGGCTGGGCTGGTTTTGCATGGCGACCAATTGTCAGCGCAATACCGATACGCCCAGCCCGTTTGGCAATTTGGCAGTGCCGCTGGCGCACGACTCCCTTTGGATTTGATGGCAGCGCTGAGGCAGGCCCCGCACCGCGGGTCGTTGTTTGCCAACCGTCGGCTGGCCCCCCCACAGCCCGCCACCTATGCTTTTGCCATGCGCCTGAGCGAGCATCAACGGGAGGTCATTCGCAGGGCGACGGGGGGCCGAAGTCGCCGGCCCGACGGCGCGTGCGCTGCCGTTCGGTTCACGCACGCGTCCCGAGTTGCGCGGCGGCGACATCGATCTGTTGATCGAACTGCCGCAAGCCAGCGCTGATCGCTGGGCACGAAGCTTGGCGCGCGAATCGAGCAGCAACTGGGTCTGCAGAAGATCGACATCCGATGTTGAAGCCTGGATCGAAGTGCGCCGCTTGCGCAACCGGATGATCCACGAGTACGTGCGCGATCCTGCCGAACGGGCATCGGCGCTGCGGGTGGCCCATGCCGCGGTGCCGCTGCTGGCCGATGCGGCCGCCGCCATGGCGTTGCGGGTGATGGCCGGCCCGGAAAATCCCGAACACCGTTGACGGGCCGGTGATGGCCGATCCGGCAGGCGACGACGTGATCGCCGCGCCAGCGGCGAAGCACCCCAGACGCCGCCGTCAGACGACTTTCACCACCCGCCGACAGCTTCAGGCAATCCTGAAAATCAAATCAAGCCACCTCGGTCGTCGCGCGAGGTGCCCTGGAAAACGGCGCAAGGAAACTCGATGCGCTGCAAGCGTCAAGCTCTCCGTCGAAAGTTTTGTACAGAATCCGGCAGCCATTCTCTAATTAAATCAAGTACTTAGCGATCAACGTAGTGTAAAGAACTTGTCGCAATGAGCTTAGATGACGCATCGTGGTCAGGCCATTTGCAATAAACAAGACCTGACCCCGTTCTTCCAGGCCCCCGCAGCGAAGACTTCTTGGCCTCGCTGGACTTCAGGGTCTTGACGGCCTCGGTCGACAAACGGTCGGGCTCGAAGGCGGCCCACAGCAGCAGGTGGGTGGCGACGAGGATCATGGCCTTTAATCAGCGCTGTTCGCCAAACATGGCCGCGATGTCGTCGGCAAACGCCGCCTTCACATCCGCCTTGATCGTGCCCTGACCGGCCAAAAATCCCAGGGCCCGCACGGCGGGCGGCGCCTTGATCGGCACCACCCGAATCATCGGTTTGCCCGCCTTCGCAATGACGAACTCGCGCCCCTTGGACGCCTGCTCGACGAGGCGCGACAGATGGGTTTTGGCTTCACGGATTTTGCCGGTGATGGTCATTCGACGCTCCAGTTGTTTGGGCAACTGCATTTTGTTCCAACTTTTGTCTAAAATGGACAAAAGCGTTAGACTTGCATCATGGAACAGATGACAGCCAGTCGCGCCAAACAAAATTTCGGCGCGCTTCTTGAAGC
>JAYVDE010000243.1:0-5919 GCA_043749575.1 Burkholderiaceae bacterium
CTGGACGATGAGCGACCAGGGCGCGGCCATGGTCGGCCACCACGACCGCAGCGGCCTGGACGACAGCACAGCGGCCAAGTCGTGGAACTCGTCGCACCAGTCGCGCGGCTGCAGCGCCGACCAGCTCAAGTCCACCGGTGGTTCGGGCCTGTTTTACTGCTTCGCCGCCGACTGATCGCCCGCCCCACGGGGGCGCTCACCCGGCTTGTCCCAATCGAGACACGGTAAGCCCCGGTCCGGGTGACACGATCCTGGTCATGACTGCCCTGCCTGACCGCGCGATGGATGGCTTGCTGAACGGCCCGAAATCCGGGCCAAATTCCGGCCTAAACGCGGGCCCAAATTCCGGCCCGCAAGACGGCTTGATCGTTGTCGTCAAGCGGGACTGCCCGACCTGCGGCCTGATCGAGCCCTTGCTGCGCGAGCTGGCCCGCGACGGCACACGGTTGACGGTCTATGTGCAGGACGACCCGGCCTACGCGGCCGGTCTGCCGGGTGCGGTGTTCGATGCCACGCTCGAACGCTCGTTCCGCCTCGGCATCGAGTTCGTGCCTACTTTGATCCGCATGGCCGGCGGCCGCGAGCTGGCGCGCACCTACGGCTGGCACAGGGGCGACTGGCAGCAGATCAGCGGCCAGCCCGGTCTGGGCGCGGCCTTGCCCGAGATGCGTCCGGGCTGCGCCTCCAAGACGCTGGACCCCGGCACCGCCGAAGACCTGCTGCTGCGCTTCGGCGAAACCGGCCTGCAAGCCCGCAACGTGGTCTTGGGCGAGGCCGAAGACGCCATCGAGGCCTGTTTTGACCGCGGCTGGACCGACGGCCTGCCGGTGGTGCCACCGACCCCGGCGCGGGTGCTGCGCATGCTGGCCGGCACCAGCCGCCGGCCCGACGAAGTGCTGGGCCTGATGCCGCCCGACCTGGTGCCCTGCACGGTGGAGAAGGTCGCCATCAACGCAGTGATGGCCGGCTGCAAGCCCGAGTACCTGCCGGTGGTGCTGGCGGCCGTCGAGGCCGCTTTAGTCGACGAGTTCGGCATGCACGGCATCCTGTGCACGACCATGTTTGCCGGCCCGTTGGTCATCGTCAACGGCCCGCTGGCGCGCCGGGTGGGCGTCAATTCGGGTGTCAACGCGCTGGGCCAGGGCCACCGGGCCAACGCCAGCATCGGCCGCGCGCTGCAGCTGGTCATCCGCAACGTCGGCGGTGGCCGCCCGGGCGAGGTCGACCGCGCCACGCTGGGCACACCGGGCAAGTACACCTTCTGCTTTGCCGAGGCCGAAGATTCGGTCTGGGAGCCCTTGTCGGTGCAGCGCGGGTTTTCGCGTGAAACCTCCACCGTCACGCTGTTCGCCGGCGAGGGTGTGCAAGGCGTGGTCGACCAAAAATCACGCACGCCCGAATCACTGGCCAAGAGCTTTGCGCTGTGCCTGCGCGCGGTCGACCACCCCAAACTGGCGATGGCCGGCGACGCCGTGCTGGTGGTCTCGCCCGACCACTGCCGGGTGTTCATCGAGGCCGGTTGGTCGAAAGCCCGGCTGCTGGACGAACTGACCGCCTTGCTGCTGCTGCCCGGTGACGAGATGGTGGTCGGCGCCGGTGGCATCGCCGAAGGCGTGCCCATCACCATGGCGGGCAAGCCGGTGGCCAAATTCCGCCCCGGCGGCCTGCTGATCGTGCGGGCCGGCGGTGGCGCAGGCCTGTTCTCGGCCATCATCGCCGGCTGGGCCGCATCGGGCCCGGTCGGTTCCATCCCTGTTACGAAGGAGATCACCCCATGACTGAAGCCATGGTCCTGCTGGACCCCACCTCGGAGCGCTCACCGGTCGCCCGGGCGCTGACGGCCCGGCCCGCGGCGCTGGACGGCCTGGCCGTCGCGCTGCTCGACATCTCGAAGCCGCGCGGCAACGTTTTTCTCGACCGCGTGGCCGAGCGGCTGCAGGCGCAAGGCCTGCGGGTCAACCGCTACCGCAAGCCCACCTTCACCCGGCCGGCGCCCGACGCGCTGCGCCAGCAGATCGCGGCCGAAAACCAGCTTGTCATCGAAGGCCTGGCCGACTGAGGCTCCTGCACGTCGTGCTGTATGCATGACATTGCGGATCTGGAGTCGCGCGGCTTGGTAGGGGTGGGTGTTGCGTCGAGTGAATTTGTCCAGGCAGCCGCCGCGCAAGCCCAATCGCTGGGTTTTGATGCGGCGATGGTGTTCGTGGCGCATCCGATCCAGGACCGCAGCGACGACGAGATGCGTGCGCTCGCCGATGCGGCGATGCCCGGCATCCTGCAACGCCTGCTGGCCACGCCGGCCCCGCAGCCCGCCGCCGCTTAGCCGCAGCGGCGGCCCGACGCGGTGCTGAACCCGGCACCACCGGCAGCCGGCCCGGCACGGCTGCCGGCAGTCGACCGGGTGCTGGCCTGGCCTGCGGTGGCCGAGCTGGCCGCTCAACATGGCCGGGCGCTGGTGCTGGAAGCGGTGCGGGCCGAATTGGCCGCGCGCCGGACAGCTGCTGAATGGCCAGTCGATACGGCGCTGCAAGCCGGCATCAGTGAGGGCTTGCAGGCGGGCATCAGCGCGGGCCTACAGGCGGGCATCAGCGAGCGCGTGCAGGCGCTGGTGCAGCCCCACTTGCGGCGGGTGTTCAACCTCACCGGCACGGTGCTGCACACCAACCTGGGCCGGGCGCCGCTGCCGGCGCAGGCGCTGGCAGCCATCCAGGCGGTGGCGTCTGGCGCCGCCAACCTCGAATACGACCTGGCCAGCGGCCAGCGCGGCGACCGCGACGACGCCGTCGCCGGCCTGTTGCAGCGGCTGACTGGCGCCGAGGCCGCCACCGTGGTCAACAACACCGCCGCCGCGCTGATCCTGGTGCTGGCCACGCTGGCGACGCAGCGATCACGCCGCGAGGTGATCGTCTCGCGCGGCGAGTTGATCGAGATCGGCGGCGCCTTCCGGCTGCCCGACATCATGCGCGCGGCCGGTTGCACGCTGTGCGAGGTCGGCACCACCAACCGCAGCCACCTGCACGACCATGCCGAGGCGATCAATGAGCGCACTGCGCTGCTGCTGAAGGTGCACACCAGCAACTTCCAGATCCAGGGCTTCACCGCCGCCGCCGCCGAGGCTGACCTGGCCGCCCTGGCACGCCAGCACGGCCTGCCCTTCGTCGTCGACCTGGGCAGCGGCGCGCTGATCGACCTGGCCACGCTGGGCTTGCCGCACGAGCCGACGCCGGCCGAAACGCTGGCCCGCGGCGCCGACCTGGTGCTGTTTTCCGGCGACAAGCTGCTGGGCGGGCCGCAGGCCGGCATCGTGGTCGGCCGCGCCGACCTGGTCGCGCGGCTGAAGAAACACCCGCTCAAGCGCGCGCTGCGCTGCGACAAGCTCACGCTGGCCGCCCTCGAGGCGGTGCTGCGGCTCTACGCCGACCCCGACCGGCTCGTGTCGCAGTTGCCCACGCTGCGCCTGCTGGCGCGGCCCCCCGCCACCATCGAGGCCCTGGCGCACCGCCAGGCGCCCATCGTGGCGGCCTGGCTGGGCGCGGCCGCCCAGGTCGACGTCGCCGCCGTGTTCAGCCAGATCGGCAGCGGCGCGCTGCCGGTCGACCAACTGCCCAGCCATGCGCTGCGGCTGCGCCCGCCCGGGCCCAAGCGCGGCAGCGGCCGGGCGCTCGACCAACTGGCGGCCCGGCTGCGCGCCCTGCCGGTGCCGGTTGTCGGCCGCATCGCCGACGGCGCGCTGCTGCTCGACCTGCGTTGCCTGGAGGACGAGGCTGGCTTTGCGGCGCAGTTCGCCGCAAAGCCGGCAGTACCACCAACATCGCCACCATGATCATCGCCACGGCCGGCCATGTCGATCACGGCAAGACGACGCTGGTGCAGGCCTTGACCGGCGTCGACACCGACCGCCTGGCCGAAGAAAAGCGCCGCGGCATGACGATCAACCTGGGCTTTGCCTATGCCGACCTCGGCATCGGCATCGACATCGGCATCGACCCCAGCCCAGCCGCCGCAGCGGCCGGCCGCAGCAGCGAGTCGCTGGGCTTCGTCGACGTGCCCGGCCACGAGCGCTTCGTGCGCAACATGCTGGCCGGCGTGGCCGCCATCGACGCGGCGCTGCTGGTGGTGGCCGCCGACGATGGCCCGATGCCGCAGACCCGCGAGCACCTCGCCATCTTGGCCTTGCTGGGCGTGCCGCAGTTGGTGGTGGCCTTGACCAAGGCCGACCGCGTCGGCGCCGACCGGCTGGCCGAGGCCCGCCTCGAGTTGGCGGCGCTGCTGGCCGGCGGCCCCTATGCGCTGGCGCCGGTGTTCGCGCTGGCCACCCCCAGCGGCGTCGGCGTGGCCGCGCTGCGCCAGCACCTGGCCGAGGCCGCGCGGCGGCTGGCGCAGCTGCGGCTGGCGGGCCAATGTCTGGGCCATTTCCGGCTGGCGATCGACCGCAGCTTCACGCTGGCCGGTGCCGGGCGCATCGTCACCGGCGCGGTGCTGTCGGGCCGGGTGCAGGTGGGGGATGCGGTGATCGTGTCGCCGCACGGCACCGCCGCGCGGGTGCGCAGCCTGCAGGCCCAGAACCAGCGTGCCGACGCGGCCCACGCCGGCCAGCGCTGCGCGCTGAACCTGATCGGCCCCCAGCTGAAACGCGCCGAGCCGGTGCGCGGCGACTGGCTGCTGGCGGCCGCCGCACACGCCCCGACCGACCGGCTCGATGTCTGGCTGCAGGTGCTGGCCAGCGAAGCCCGGCCGCTGACCGAGCGCGCGCTGCTGCAACTGCACCTGGGCGCGGCCGCGGTCAACGCCACGGTGTCGGCACTCGACGCTGCGGCGCTGGCTCCCGGCCAGGCAGGCTGGGCCCGGCTGCTGTTGGATCGGCCAGTGGCCAGCGTGCACGGCGACCGCTTCGTCCTGCGCGATGCCGCTGCCAACCGCAGCGTCGCCGGTGGCCGGGTGGTCGACCCGTTCGGCCCGGCACGCGGCCGGTCGCGGCCGGCCCGGCTGCTGCAGCTGGCCGCGCTGGCGCTGCCCGACCCGGCACAAGCCGTGGCAGCCTTGCTGGACCGATCGCCCGACGGCATCGACTTAGCGCACTTTGCGCGCGGCCGCAACCTGCGCGACGACGAGCTCGAACACCTGCTGCAAGCGCTGGCGGTGCAGCGGATCGCCAGCGCGGCCGGGCCGCTGGGCCTGTCGAACGCGCACAGCCAAACCTGGCGCGACCGCGTGCTGACCACGCTCGACGACTGGCATGCCCAGCAGCCTGACAGCCTGGGGCCCGACGAGCCGGCGTTGCGCGCGCAGCTCGGCGGGGTGGCCAGCGCAGCGGCGCGGGCGGTGCTGCGGGCCACGCTGGCCGCGCTGGTCGAGACCGGGCTGGTGGTCCGCGAAGGCCTGCGCCACCGCCGCAGTGGCCACCAGGCCCAACTGGCCGAAGCCGACCGCGCGCTGCTGGCACGGGTGGTGGCGCAACTGCAGCCGGCCGGCCTGCGCCCGCCCATCGTCGGCGTGCTGGCCACCGCGCTGGGCTTGCCGCTGCCGGCGCTGCTGGCTGATCTCGGCCGGCTGGCGCAGCAAGGCCTGCTGGTGCGCGTGGCCACCAACCGCTACTACCTGCCGCAGACCGTGGCCACGCTGACCGGCCACGCCCGCGCGCTGGCCAACGAGAGCCCCGACGGCAGCTACGACGCCGCCGGATACCGCGACCGCACCGGCATCGGCCGCAACCTCACGGTGCAGGTGCTCGAATTCCTCGACCGCGCGGGGCTCAGCCGCTTCGACGGCGTGCGGCACCGGCCGCTGGGCTGAGAGACTGAGATCAGATGAGATGCCAACCCCCGCGTCGCCACGCTGCGGCCCCTTTGCGCGGCTGAGCGGGCTGCGTGCTAAGGTCCAGCCGCTTCTGGAAGGGCATGGTTTCCCGGTGGAGCGCCC
>JAYVDE010000244.1:0-5872 GCA_043749575.1 Burkholderiaceae bacterium
CACCACCCCCTGCAGGCCGTCGGCACCACCGGTCAGGCCGTCGAACTTGTTGGCCAGCTCCAGCAGCACCAGGGCCACGCCCATGGTCACCATCAGGCGGGTCAGGTCGGTGCCGCGCACGATCATCGGGCTGGTCAGCAGGCCCAGCAGCGCAGCCATGGCCGTGCCCACGGCCAGGCCGACCAGCGGGTCGGGCATCACGTGCTTGGCGAACAGCGCCGCCGCATAGGCACCGACGCCGAAAAACGCCGCATGCCCCAACGAGACGATGCCGGCATAACCCAGGATCAAATCCAGCGACAGCGCGAACAGCGCCAGGATGGCGATTTCATTGACCAGCGCGGCATGCCGGCCGAGAAAGACCGGCACTGCCCAGATCAGCAACCACAGCCCGATCTCCCAGGCACGCCAGCGCGACGGCGCCAGCAGTCGCTTCGCGGCATCGTTCATCGCGGCCCCTTGCGGGCCACGCCGACGGCGCTGCGGGCCTTGTCGGTGGGCCGCGAACTGCGGGGGCGTGGTGGTCTCATTTTTTGCCCTCGCGCGAAAACAGGCCCTGTGGCCGCCACAGCAGGATGGCGATCATCAGCACATAGACGATGAAGGCGCCCAGCTTGGGCAGGTAGTACTTGCCCATCACGTCGGCGATGCCCAGCACCAGCGCGGCCACCAGCGGGCCGGTGATTGAACTGGTGCCACCGACCGCGCAGACGATCAGGAAATAGACCATGAATTTCAGCGGAAACGTCGGGTCCATGCCCAGGATGTCGGCGCCCAGCGCACCGCCCAGGCCGGCCAGGCCGGAGCCCACAGCGAAGGTCAGCAAGAAAACGCGGTTGACCGGAATGCCCAGGCCGGCAGCCACCCGCGGGTCGTCCACCGCCGCGCGCAAGCGGCTGCCGAAGCGGGTGCCGCTCAACACCGCCTGCAGGCCGATGGCCAGCGCCACGCAGCTGACCACGATGAACAGCCGGTAGGCGCCCATGCCCAGCAGCCACGCGCCCGAGCCGAATTCGAACCGCTGGCGCAGCCAGTCGGGCAACTGCACGTTCTGCGGCGAGCTGCCGACGAGAAAATCGACCGAAGCCACCGCCATGAAGGTCAGACCGATCGAGAACAGCACCTGGTCGAGGTGGGGCTTGCCGTACATCGGGCGGTAGATCGTTCGCTCGAGCAAGGCGCCGGCGGCGGCCGTCAGCAAAAACGCGGCCGGCAAGCAGGCCAGGAAGGGCCAGCCGGCACGCTGCATCAGCACGATCAGGATGTAGCCGCCGGCCATTGCGAAGGCGCCATGGGCCAGGTTGATGAAGTTCATCAAGCCCATGGTCACGGCCAAGCCCAGCGCCAGCACGAACAGCAGCATGCCGTAGGCAATGCCGTCGAAGAGCAGGGTCAGCATGACCTGCGGTTCAGCCGGCAGAAACGCGGAGCGGGCAGCGGGCCGGGCAACGGGCCGGGCAGCGGCTCCGGCGCGCGCCGCATCACTTCAGTTTGCCCGGGTCTTTCACCGCTTTGAGGGTGTCGAACTCGACGTTGTAGAGCTGGCCGTTGACCCGCTCGACCCGGCGGATGTAGATGTCCTGCACGATGTCGCGGGTCTGCGCGTCGATCAGCACCGGGCCGCGCGGGCTCTCGAAGAGCTGGCCCTTCATCGCCGCCAGCAGCGCCTCGCCGCCGGCGCCCTTGGTGGTGTCGAGCGCTTTGAAGATCACCCGCATGCCGTCGTAGCCGCCCACCGACATGAAGTTGGGCCGAAACTTGTTGGCGGCCTGGAAATCGGCCACGTACTTCTTGTTGGCCGGGCTGTTGTGGGCGGCCGAGTAATGGTGTGAATTGACCACGCCGAGCGCCACGTCGCCCATGTCGTTGAGCTGGTCGTCGTCGGTCACGTCACCGGTGGCGATCAACTTGATGCCGGCCTTGTCGAGCCCGCGCTCGCCGAATTGCTTCATGAACTGCGCGCCCTGGCCCGAGGGCAGGAAGACGAACAGCGCGTCGGGTGCGGCATCGCGCACCTTCTGCAGCACCGGCGCGAAATCGGGGCTGCGCAGCGGTGTGCGCAGCTTGTCGACGATGCTGCCGCCGTTGAGCTGGAACTGGCTGGCGAAGAACTTCTCGGCGTCGTTGCCCGGACCGTAGTCGGCCACCAGCGTGACGACCTTCTTGATCTTGTTCTTGGCCGCCCATTCGGCAATGCCGATGGCCGCCTGCGGCAGCGTGAAGCTGGTGCGCACGATGAACGGCGAGGCCTCGGTGATGCTGGAGGTGGCCGCGGCCATCACCACCATGGGCGTCTTGCTCTGGGTGGCGATGGGCGCGGTGGCCAGGGCCAGCGGCGTCAGGCCGAAGCCGGCCAACACCACGACCTTGTCGTTGACCACCAGTTCCTGCGCCAGGCGGCGGGTGGTGTCGGCGACGCCGGCATCGTCCTTGATCAGCACCTCAACCCTTTTGCCACCGGCCTTGCCGCCGGACTGCGCCATCCACAGCTTGATGGCGGCGTCGATCTGCCGGCCCGTGGAGGCCGACGGGCCGGTCATCGGCAGGATCACGCCGATCTTCAAAGTGTCTTCGGCCCGGGCGGCGCTGCCGGCCAGCGCCAGGGCGCCCAGGGCCAGCTGGGCCAGGCTGGCCAGGGTCATCAGGTGGCGTCGTCTTGTCATGGCTTGGCTTTTCGAGAGTGCGCGATGGCGAAGATTGTGCGTCGCGAGCTGCGCGGCCCCACCCCGCGCAAGCCCCTACATGGGGATCTGTTGGCCGATAGCTGCTATCGCAACACGGCATGGTGTGGTGTGGTGCGGCCAACTGGCCAGCCCGGTTGCTGGTGTTTTGCCGCTCGGGCGCCCGGTCGATCCGGCTGTACCAGCAGGCGATCACAGCCTGAGCGGGACCTGACGGTGCGCGGGCAGCGGCCCGCCACAGCCCTGGATCGTTGCGGGCCGCTCACCTTCCAGCCGGGCACCTTGGCACCTTGGCACCTTGGCACCGGGGAATCGTGCACTACGTCACGAACCGGTCATCGCGGCCCTCTAAGCTTGTTCAAGCCGGCATGCCAGCGTCATCGCGCCAGCATGGCGTGGTGCTTGCATCTGCCGCCACCTACAACGACAACGACCCCTGCCCCGGAGCGATCCCCATGATGACCACCGCCCGCCGAAACTTCGGCCAAGCCGCGCTTGCCCTGTCCGCCCTGGCCTATGCCGTGACGCTGGCCTTGCCGGCCCATGCCGTTGACGCCGACCCGGTCGTGCTGACCTTCTCGACCGTGGGCGATTCGCGCCAGAACCCGGTCAGCCCGGACGGCACCACGCCACTGGTCACGATGTCGGGCCAGGACAAGCTGTGGCTGCAGAACTCCAGGGCCTTCTCGCGCATCCTGCGCTCGATCCAGGCGCAGAAATCCAGCCTGCTTTTCTTCAACGGCGACCTGGTGCACGGCTACGGATGGGCCGACTTCAGCCACACCTCCACCCTCTCGGGCTCGGGCTTCAGCCGCAATGCCGCGCCGACCACGGTCAGCGAAGTGGTCAACAGCGACCTGGTCAAGTTCTATCAGCAGTACGCGTTCTGGCGCGGCATGGTGGCGCCAGTGATGGAAACCGGCACCTACATCGTGCCAGTGCCCGGCAACCATGAGCTGCAGTGCAAGGCCTGCGGCAAGCGGGCCCAGGTCGAGAACGAAAACGCCTGGCGCGCCAACATGGGCGACCTGATCATCGACACGACGCGCTTCAAGGCCACCACCGGCTTCGACGTCAGCCATGTCAACACCGGCGACAACAGCGCCTACGACAGCCTGAGCACACCGCAGCAGCAGCTGTCCTACAGCTTCGATGTCGGCAGCGTGCACTTTGCGGTGATCAACACCGACCCGGTCGGCGCCGACAACACCGGCCCCAGCAACTGGCTGGCCGCCGACTTTGCCGCCGCCCAGTCGCGCGGCGCGAAGAACTTCTTCGTCTTCGGCCACAAGCCGGCCTACACCTACTCGTACTCGGCCAACAGCACGCCGACGCCGCCCGCCGGTCTGGACGCCAAGGCCCCCCAGCGCAACGCGCTGTGGAACGTGATCGCCAGCTATGGCGCCACCTACTTCTGCGGCCACGAGCATGTGTTCAACATGTCGCAACCCACCGGCGGGGCCTGGCAGGTGATCGTCGGCGCGGGCGGCTCGCCGTTCGAGTCGAAGCAGTGCGTCGCATCGCTGAACCCGGCCACCGACCGCAGCTATTCCTGGGCCACGGTGGCGGTGCGCCAGAGTGGCAAGGTCGACATCACCGCCTACGGCTTCAGCGATACCTACGGCCCGACCCAGGTGCTCAAGCAAGTGTCGCTGGCCCATTGATGCCCCCCGGCCACACGCACCAGACCCGACACCATGTTCCGCAAACTGACCCTCGTCCTGGCCACCAGCCTGCTGCTGGCCGGCGCCACGCACACCGCCGCCCAGGCCACCACCCTGATCGACACCGGCACGCCCGACAACAGCCTGTTCGCCGGCACCGTCGACAGCAGCAACTTCCTCGCCTTGCAGTTCAGCGCAGCCCAGGCCTGGCGGATCGACGGCATCGCTGCCTTCCTGGCCGGTGGTCAGGCGGGTGAGCACTTTGCGCTGTCGCTGTACCGGGATGCCACCAACCACCTGCCGGGTGAATGGATTGCCAGCACGGTGCTGAGCTTCGCTGCCGACGGCTGGAACGGCGCCGCGGCGCTGGGATGGTATTTGCCAACGGCCGGCGTCTATTGGCTGGGGGTTGAAGGCATGGGCGGCAGCTTCAACGCCCCGGCCGGCGGCTTGGTCATGCTCGGCGCCACCGCCTTTGCCGACGGCAGCCAGCTGGGCGCCTACCAGGCCTACAACGGCCTGCAGTTCGGCCTGCGGATGAGCGGTGCGGTACCGCAGCCGGCCTCGATCGCCCTGCTCCTGGCCGGTCTGGTGGTGGTGGCTGCCGCAGCATCGGCAAAAGTACGCCGCAGCCCGCGCTGAATGCTAAAACGCGACCAGATCCGCCCGTCAGCAGCTTGCTGGGCGGACTGCAGCGACCGACCCGCCCGCGACCGGGGCGGGCAAGCCCATGGCGCGGCGGCGCCTCAACCCAAACGCGACAGCAGGCCGGCCAGCGCGGCCGAAAAAGCCTGCGGCTGTTCCAGCACCGACAGGTGGGCCGCCTCCAGCACGCTGAGCTGCGCGCCCGGCACGCCGTCGACGATGGCCTGGGCCATCGCCACGGTAGAGCCCAGGTCGAGACTGCCCGCCACCACCTGCACCGGGCAGCGGATGCGCGGCAGCTGGGCGCGCCAGTCGACCGGCTGAATCGCCAGGCAGGCCTCGGCGTAGCCGGCGGCGTCGGCGCGCAGCAACTGGGCCCGCACGGCGGCCGCCAGTTCGGGCTGGTCGGCACGGCTGGCCGGCGCCAGGAACCGATCCAGCACGGCGTCGACCACCGCGGCCATGCCGCCGGCCCGCACCGCGTCGGCCCGTTGCACAAAGCCTTGCCGGTTGGCCTCGGGATAGCAGGCGGCGGTGTTGGCCACCAGCAAGCCCCGCAGCAACTGCGGGTAGCGGATCGCCAGCCCCTGCCCGACCAGGCCACCCATCGACAAGCCGATGAAAACAACCGGGCCACGGCCCCATTCAGTGACCAGCCGGGCGGCATCGTCGACCAGCGCATCGATGTTGTAGGCCGCGCGCACCGCCGCCGAGCCGCCCTGCCCCCGGTGGTCGTAGCGCAGCACCGGGTGCTGCGGCGCCAGCTCGGCGGCCAGCGCGTCCCACATCGTCAGGTCCATGCCCAGCGCGTGGCTCATGACGATCGGCAGACCGGCGTTTGCCGCGTCCAAGGGCCCCTGCAGCGCCACCCGCAACTGCGGC
>JAYVDE010000245.1:0-5867 GCA_043749575.1 Burkholderiaceae bacterium
TTCGACGCTGCCACCGGCCCGGCACTGGCGACCGAGCCCGTGTTGGCACTCTGAACGGCCATCGACAGGCAGCGAGTGCAGTTCGACGCTGCGCAGCACTAGCAGCACTAGCAGCACTAACGAAAATCGATGGATTTGTCGTCCTGGCTAGGCGCAAACCACAGCGATGCCCAGTGGCATCGCGAGGATTTGCAACGACGCCAGGGCGGCAAAGACGCGGTTTTAGTGCTGCTGCGACTAGATGTCGCCGCAGTGCAGCGGATAGCTGCCGTTGCGCCGGCAGGCGAAAAAATGCTGCAGTGTGTCGCGCACGGTGCGGAAGGCGATTTCGTCCCAGGGAATCTCATGCTCGTCGAACAGCCGCGCCTCCAGCGTCTCGGGCCCGGGGTCTAGCGAGGCGTCGACCATGCGGGCGCGGTAGAACAGGTGCACCTGGCCGACCCGCGCCACATTCATCACGGTGAACAGCTCCTGCAACTCGATCTTGGCGCCGGCTTCTTCCACCGTCTCGCGGATCGCGCCATCGGCCAGCGTCTCGCCCAGCTCCATGAAGCCGGCCGGCAGTGTCCAGAAGCCATAACGCGGCTCGATCGCACGCTTGCACAGCAGCACCTGCTCGCCCCAGACCGGCACGGTGCCCACCACGTTGAGCGGATTTTCGTAGTGGATGGTCTTGCAGCCCGGGCAGACGGCACGCTCGCGGTTGTCGTCCTCAGGGACGACGTAGGCCACGGCGACGCCGCATTGACGACAGTGTTTGATTCGGCGCATGTCTAGCATCGCAAAAGTGTAGCCCGCTGCATGGCATCATCCCGCGGGCAAGCCCTTTCAACCTGTCCAGACTGCCCGCCATGTCCTATGTGATCACCCCGCCAGCCCAGCCCGCCGTGCCTGTTGTCGGGGGCGGCTTGTTCCCGGTTCACCGCATTTATTGCGTCGGCCGCAACTACGCCGAACACGCCCAGGAAATGGGTTTCACCGGCCGCGAGCCGCCGTTTTTCTTCTTGAAGCCGGCCGACGCGCTGGTGCCGGTGGCTGACGGCGCGGTGGGCGAGATCGACTACCCGCCGCTGACCGCCAACCTGCACCACGAGATCGAACTGGTGGTGGCCATAGGCACTGGCGGGCGCAACATTGCCGCGGCCGATGCCGCCAGCCACATCTGGGGTTACGCCGTCGGCCTGGACATGACCCGCCGCGATCTGCAGAACGAGATGAAAAAGCAGGGCCGGCCCTGGTGCATCGGCAAGGGCTTCGACCAATCGGCGCCGATCGGCCCGCTGCACCCGATCACCGCCACCGGCGAACTGGCCACCGGCGCGATCACGCTCCATGTCAACGGCGTGCCCAGGCAGACCGGCGACCTGGCCGCGCTGATCTGGAACGTCGCCGAGACCATCGAGACCCTGTCCAAGGCCTGGACGCTGCAGCCCGGTGACCTGATCTTCACCGGCACGCCGGCCGGTGTCAGCGCGGTGGTGGCCGGCGACCTGATGGAAGGCTTCATCGCCGGGCTGGGCACGCTGAAGGTCCGCGTGAAGTGAAGGGCCCGGGGGAGACACCGATGAAGCTCCACAACTACTTCCGCTCGTCGGCCTCGTGGCGCGTGCGCATCGCGCTGGCGATCAAGGGGCTGGACTACGACTACCTGGCGGTGCACCTGCCCAAGCGCGAGCACCTGGCCGACCACTTCTCCGCCTTGTCGGCGTCGCGCCTGGTGCCGCTGCTCGAAGACGGTGACGCGCGGCTGAGCCAGTCGCTGGCGATCATCGAATACCTGGAAGAAACCCATCCGCAGCCGCCGCTGCTGCCGGCCGACCCGCTGGGCCGGGCCCGGGTGCGCGCCATCGCCCAGGACATCGCCTGCGAGATCCACCCGCTGAACAACCTGCGGGTGCTGCGCTACCTGGTGCACGACCTCAAGCTCAGCGAAGACGACAAGACCCGCTGGGTCCGGCACTGGGTGGAAACCGGGCTGGAAGCGGTGGAACGCATGCTGGCGGCACAGCCCTCGCGTTTTTGCCATGGTGATGTGCCCACGCTGGCCGATTGCACCTTGGTGCCGCAAATCTTCAACGCCCAGCGCTTCGAGTGCCGCACCGAGCACGTGCCGCAGGTGATGCGGGTGTTTGATGCCTGCATGCAGCTCGACGCCTTTGCCAAGACGCAGCCGTCGGTCTGCCCGGATGCGGCCTGAGCGGCGCCTGCGCCGACGCAGGGCGGGCGCGGCATGGCGACGACGCTGCACGACACCCCGCACGACGCGCCGCTCAGCGCTCCGCGAGCCGGGTCGCATGCCGGGCTGCAGTACGGGCTGCAGTACGGGCTGCAGTACGGGCCGCAGTTCGGCTTGACACGCATGCTGCGGCCCGATTGGCCGGCCCCGGCCGGCATCCACGCGCTGATGAGCACGCGCCAAGGTGGTGTCAGCGCAGCACCGTTTGACAGCCTGAACCTGCGCCCGCCGGCATTGGGCGGCGATGCGGTCGACGAGCCCGCTGCGGTGCTGGAAAACCAGCGTCGGTTCAGGCGGGCCCTGGGCGCCCAGCCGGTGTGGTTGAACCAGGTGCATGGCCACACGGTGGTGCGGCTCAGCGCCGAACACCTGCGCCCGGGCGCTGGCTTGCCGGTGGCCGATGCCAGCGTCTGCACCGAACCTGGCATCGCCTGCACCGTGCTGGTGGCCGATTGCCTGCCCGTGTTGTTGTGCAGCGCCGACGGCCGCGGCGTGGCCGCAGCGCATGCCGGCTGGCGCGGGCTGGCCTCAGGCGTTCTCGACCACAGCGTGGCCGCGCTGTGCGAAGCCACCGACGGTGCACCCGGCGACCTGCTGGCGTGGTTAGGGCCTTGCATCGGGCAGCCGGCCTTCGAGGTCGGTGACGATGTTTTGCGGGCGTTCGGCGTCGACCCGCATTCCCCCGACCTGCACCTTTTCCAGCCCAGCCCCCGGCCCGACGGCAGCCCACGCTGGCGCGCCAACTTGGTTGAACTCGCGCGCCGCCGGCTGGCAGACCTGGGCGTGGTGCAGATCAGCGGCGGCGCCTGGTGCACCGCGGCCGACAGCTCAAGGTTCTTTTCGTTCCGCCGCCAGGCCCGCACCGGCCGCATGGCCGCTGCCATCGCCCTGCGGCGCTGACATGATGTTTGCGCGGTTCTGCTGTGCGGCTGCAGCGGCCTCGGCGGCTGCAGCGGCCGCAGCGGCCGCACGATGGGCACGACCGCGCGCTGGCGTGCCCATCACGTAGAGCACGATGCCCAGCGGCAACGCGCCATACAAGAAGAAGGTGAACAGGGCGCCCAGCACCGTGCCCTGTGTCGAGGTGGCTTCAGCCAAGGTCATCAAGACGACGACGAACATCCAAGCCAGTGCGACGATATGCATTTCAGATTATGGTAGTCAATATCACTTTTTGAAAACTCAAGTCATCATCGGGTAAGCTATCCGCCGTACAACGTGAACCCGTGCGCAGGATCGCACACCGGTGCGCACCTACGCTGCCGGGCACAGGAGACAAGCATGAAGCACAAACCGGAACCGACCCTGGCCAACACGGGGCAAGCCGCGCAGGCCAGCCTGCAGGCTGGCGTGGAAACCATGGGCACCGCGATGACTGGGCTCCTCAAGTCGATGTCGGGCCTGAGCCTGCCGATGGACGCGTTGGCCAAGCTGCAAGGCGATTACCTGCAGCAGGCGACGGCGATGTGGAACCAATCGCTCACGGCCTTGCCGCCGGACGGCAAGGCGCCGGCGCCGGTGGCCGACAAGCGCTTCGCCGCCGAGGCCTGGGCCAAGAATCCCGCCGCCGCGCTGGCCGCGCAAACCTACCTGCTGAACGCCCGCACGCTGTTGCAGCTGGCCGACAGCGTGCAGGCCGACCCCAAGACCAAGGCGCGCATCCGCTTCGCGGTGCAGCAATGGGTCGACGCGGCCAGCCCGGCCAACTACCTGGCCACCAACCCCGAGGCGCTGGCCAAGGCGGTGGCCACCGGCGGCGGCAGCATCAGCCAGGGCATGCAACAGCTGTGGAAGGACATCGAGCAAGGCCACATGTCGCAGACCGACGAGTCGGTGTTCGAGGTCGGCCGCAACGTGGCCACCAGCGAGGGCGCGGTGGTGTTCGAGAACGAGTTGTTCCAGTTGCTCGAATACAAGCCGCTGACCGCCAAGGTGCATGAGCGGCCGATGTTGTTCGTGCCGCCGTGCATCAACAAGTACTACATCCTCGACCTGCAGCCCGAAAACTCGGTGATCCGCTACACGGTTGAAAACGGCCATCGGGTCTTCGTTGTCAGTTGGCGCAACCCCGACGAGAGCCTGGCCGCCACCACCTGGGACGACTACATCGAAAGCGGTCCGATCAAGGCCATTGAGGTGGTGCAAGACATCACCGGTGCGCAGACCATCAACACGCTGGGCTTCTGCGTCGGCGGCACCATCCTGGCGACCGCGCTGTCGGTGCTGGCCGCGCGCGGCCAGAAACCGGCCGAATCGATGACCCTGCTGACCACGCTGCTGGACTTCAGCGACACCGGAATCCTCGATGTGTTCATCGACGAAGCGGCGGTCAAGCTGCGCGAGATGACCATCGGCGCCGATGCGCCCAAGGGCCCCGGCCTGCTCAAGGGCAAGGAGCTGGCCACCACCTTCAGCTTCCTGCGGCCCAACGACCTGGTCTGGAAC
Organism: Burkholderiaceae bacterium; assembly: GCA_043749575.1. Taxonomy (GTDB): domain Bacteria; phylum Pseudomonadota; class Gammaproteobacteria; order Burkholderiales; family Burkholderiaceae_C; genus Pseudaquabacterium. The sequence continues at coordinate 4,682 of JAYVDE010000245.1, forward strand.
TACGTCGTCGGCAACTACCTGAAGGGCGAGGCGCCGCCGCCGTTCGACCTGCTGTACTGGAACAGCGACGCCACCAACTTGCCGGGTCCGATGTTCTGCTGGTACCTGCGCCACACCTACCTCGACAACACGCTGAAGGCGCCGGGTGTGCTGACGGTCGCCGGCGAAAAGCTCGACCTGTCCAAACTCGACCTGCCGACCTTCATCTACGGTTCGCGCGAAGACCACATCGTGCCCTGGAAGGCCGCCTACGCGTCCACCGGCGTGCTCAGCGGGTCCAAGGACAAAACCTTCGTGCTGGGCGCGTCGGGCCACATTGCCGGCGTGATCAACCCCGCCAAGAAGAACAAGCGCAGCCACTGGACCAACGCCAAGGTGCCGGCTTCAGCCGATGACTGGTTCAAGACCGCCACCGAGACACCGGGCAGCTGGTGGCCAGTGTGGTCGACCTGGCTGGGTGGCCAGGGTGGCAAGCAGATCGCGGCGCCCAAGGCCTATGGCAACCGCAGCCATCCGGTGATCGAGCCTGCGCCCGGCCGTTACGTGAAACAAAAAGCCTGAATTCCTGTCTGACCCCACTTTCATTGCTGGAGACTGAAACATGAGCATCGACATCGTCATCGTCGCCGCCGCCCGTACCGCGGTTGGCAAATTTGGCGGCAGCCTGGCCAAGGTGGCCGCGCCCGAGTTGGGCGCCACCGTGATCAAGGCCTTGCTGGAGCGCAGCGGCCTGAGCGGCGAGCAGATCAGTGAAGTGATCCTGGGCCAGGTGCTGACCGCCGGTTCGGGCCAGAACCCGGCCCGCCAAGCTATCGTGCGCGCCGGCCTGCCGCTGACGGTGCCCGGTTACACCATCAACAAGGTTTGCGGCTCGGGCCTGAAGGCGGTGATGCTGGCCGCGCAAGCCATCCGGGACGGCGACAGCGAGATCGTCATCGCCGGTGGCCAAGAGAACATGAGCGCTGCGCCGCATGTGCTGCCGGGCAGCCGCGACGGCCAGCGCATGGGCGACTGGAAACTGGTCGACACCATGATCGTCGACGGCTTGTGGGATGTGTACAACCAGTACCACATGGGCATCACCGCCGAGAACGTGGCCAAGGAATACGGCATCAGCCGCGAGGCCCAAGATGCCCTGGCGCTGGGCAGCCAGCAGAAGGCGGCTGCCGCGCAGGCATCGGGCCGC
>JAYVDE010000246.1:0-5862 GCA_043749575.1 Burkholderiaceae bacterium
GGACTGTCCCATTTCGATGTGAGCGATGCTCGCCAGGGGGGTGGCGGCGAAACTAGTGCGCATAGCCAAGCTCCGAGACGAAGGTGCGCAACGCCTCGGCGGCCACGTTGCGCTCCCGCTCGATGTCGGTCAACGTCACCCGGTACTTGTCCCACCAGTTCTCGACCGCCGCCACCACCCGCTGCCGCTGCGCGCCGATGTATCGCTCCAGGATCACCTGCATGTCGTTGCGCAGGATGGCCAGCAGCAGCGCCGCGGCACCGGCCTCGTCCAGCGCATCGACCGCCGCGTTCAGCCGCTGTGCGAAGCCCTGCGCCTGCGCCTTGATCTCCTTCTTCAGCACGCCCAGCTGCCGCTTCCATTCCTTGAGCTGCGCCTCGTCGACCGCCGGCTCGTCGTCATCGGCCTCGGCGTCCTCGCCATCGTCGCCCGCAGCCTTGTCAGGCGTGCCAGCCTTGATCTGGCTGTCCAACTCGGCCTTGCGCGCTTCCAACTCGGCCAGCGCGTCGATGAACTCGGCCATCAGGAACCTGACCAGCTTGTGGTCCAGCGGCTGGCCCTTGCTCTGCTCGTCGTCCATCGCGGTCAGGATGCTGGTGCGCCAGGCATCGACCACACCCTTCGCGCCACGCGCCATCAGCGTCATGAACTCGTACTTGGCGTCGTCCCAGAAGCCGGCCACGATGCCGCGCACGGGGAAGCGGCCGAGCAGGCCCGCCGGCTCCAGCGCGGCGCTGAAGCTCAGCAACAGGTCGTTGCGCAGGCCAACGAAGCTGCTGGACCCCGAGCCCACGCCGGCCAGGGCTGTGATGCGCGGGCTGTGCGCCAGCCACCAGGCGCTGAAGGCATCGCGCACCGCTTGCTCTCGGGCGACCAGGCCGGCGTTCGTCTCGACTGCGGGCTTCAGCGTTTGCCGCGTGGCCAGTTCGGGGCGAAAGTCGACGTAGCCGGCATCACGCTCGACGAACAGCGCCAACGGGTCCAGCCCCTGCGCGCTGAACAGCGCCGCCTTGGCCGCCACCTCGGCCTTGGGCACGCCGCCCAGCAGGTGCGCACGCACGTCGTGCGGCTCGGCCGGCGGCGCGTTGTCGGCGTAGCGGCGGATGTTGAGGTTGCAGTCGTTCTCGCGCAGCGCGGCGTTGGAGACGATGGCGCTGAAGCCCGGTGACTCGGCGAAGTGGTCGAAGGTGTCGACAATCTTCTCGATGTGTTCGGGCAGCAAGTGGTTCTGCGCCCTGCCCTCGGCGTATTCACGGTCGGCATTGATGAACAGCACCCGGCCCTGCCGCTCGGCGGGCTTGCCGCTTCGAAGCCCCAAGCGCTGCCGCAGCACCAGCACGCAGGCGGGGATGCCGGTGCCGTAGAACAGGCCGGCGGGCAGGCCGATGACGGCTTCCAGCAGATCGGCATCGATCATGGCGGCGCGGATGGCACGCTCTTCACCACCGCGAAACAGCACGCCGTGCGGCATCACCGTGGCCACCATGCCGCCGTCGCGCGTCACCGCCAGCATGTGCTGCAAGAACATCAGGTCGGCCTTCTTGGCCCCCAGCGGCACCTCGCCGTAGCGGAAGCGCTCGGCGCGGAACTTGGGCGCCCAGGCCGGCTGGCCGGCGCGGTCGGTGTCGGTGCTGCCCCAGTGGATGGAGAACGGAGGGTTGCTCAGCACGCGGTCAAAGCGCATCAACTCGCCGCCTTCCACATGCTGCGGCTCGGCCAGGGTGTCCTCGTTGCGCAAGTCGGCGCTGGCGATGCCGTGCAGCAGCATGTTCATCTTGGCGATCGACCAGACGGTGCCGTTGGCCTCTTGCCCACAGAGGTCGGCCTTGCGGCCGTCGCCACCGTGTTCGTCGATGTATTCCTTGGCCAGGATCAGCATGCCGCCCGAGCCCACGCAGGGGTCGTAGATGCTGTGCTGCTGCTCGGGCTTGACCAGCCGCACCATCATGCGCACGACCGAGCGTGGGGTGTAGAACTCGCCACCCTTCTTGCCGGCCGAATCGGCAAATTCACCGATCAGGTATTCGTAAGCGGCGCCCAGCAGGTCGGGGAACTCGAAGTCCTCATTGCGCAGCCGGTGGCTGCTGAAGTGGCTGATGAGCTGGCGCAGCTTGATGTCGGGGATCTTGCTCTGGCCGACCTTGCGCGAGAAGTCGATGTGCTCCAGCACCTCGGCCAGGCTGGCGTTGTTGCTCTCCAGGCCACCGAGCGCCCGGTTGAGGAAACCGCCCACGTCGACATGGGCCTCATTGACCAAATGCTGCCAGCGCGAGGGGTGCGGCACGTAGAAGGATTGGCCGTACCAGCGGCGGGTCTCGGCGCTGAGCGTGGCGTCAAGTTCGTTCTTGCCGGCAGCCATCTCCTGGGCGATCACCTCGTCGCGGCGCTGGTCGAACACGTCCGAGCAGCGCTTGAGGAACAGCATACCGAAGATGTATTCCTTGAACTCCGAGGCATCCATCTTGCCGCGCAGGATGTCGGCGGCTTTGAACAGGTGGCGTTCGAGCTGGGGGAGGGTCAGGGGCATGAGGGACGTTGGAGCGGAGCGCGTGCGCGGGGCGGGCGCCCCTGGTGCCGTCGATGATAGCCAGCACGTCGGCGGCGGCCTCGTCGCGGCGGCCCGGCCTGCTCTGACCTGCCCGCGCCCTGCCTACCCCGCCCCCACCTCAAGTCAACGAGCGCAACAGCCCCAGCAGCAGCACCACCACGACCGCCAGCAGCAGCGCCAGGCCGCGCCAAAAGCGCAGCGGGTTGCGCTCGATCAGCGCCGGTCGGGTGCGGTTCAAGAAGTCGGCGCTGGGGTGGCGCAGGTCGTGCACGAAGGCCGACAAAGCGTCGTAGCGTTTGTGCGGGTTGGCATGCACTGCCTTGTGCAGCACGCCGTCGATCCAGGCCGGAATCGCACGCTGCGGGTGCAGGGCGGTCTGGTAGACCAGCTTGTTCTGCGCGGCCAGGGTGGTGCTGCTGGCGACCTGGGTGCCATAGGGCAGTTGGCCGGTCAGCATCTGGTAGCTGATGACGCCCAGCGAAAACAGGTCGGACCGGGCGTCGCCGGCCTCACCGATGAAGTACTCGGGCGCGGTGTACTGCTGTGTGCCCAGGATCGGGTCTGGCGCCGATGTGGCGGCGTTGTCGGCCAGGCCAGCCACCCGGGTCGCGCCGAAGTCGATGATCTTCACCGTGCCGCTGCGGTCGATCATGATGTTGGCGGGCCGCAAGTCCTGGTGCAGCATCTCCAGCCGATGAAAAGCCTGCAGCCCACGGGCGATTTGCTCGACGATGCCGCGCACGGTTTCCAGGTCGGGCCGCGGGTGGTCGATCATCCATTGCGCCAGCGTCTGGCCGTCGATGAACTCCATCGCCACGTACAGGTAGTGCCGCTTGCGGGTCGGCGCCTGGGCCTTCAGCACATGCGGGCTGTCGATGCGGCGGGCCACCCACTCTTCCAGCAGAAAGCGGTCGAGGTGGGCCGGGTCGCCTTGCAGGTCGATGGCCGGGGTCTTGAGCACCAGCCGCTCGCCGGTCTCGCGGTCGACCACCAGGTAGACATGGCTGCGTGGGCTGGCATGCAGCTCACGCAAGATCTGGTAGCCGTCGAAGTCCATCCGCGGGTCAAGGATCGGCGGCAACAGCAGCGTGGCGCGCTGCTGCTGCACCTGGTGGGCTTCGGGCGCGGGCAGGCCCTCGACCCGCACAATCTGCAGCGTCAGGTTGTCGGCGCTGCCACGTCGCAAGGCCTCGTCGACGATGGCGCGCGCGGCCCGGTCCAGGTCGTCGGCATGGGCCTGGATCGCGGCGCTGATGAAGCCGGCATCGGCAAACTCGTGGACGCCGTCGGTCGCCAGGATGAAGACATCCCCCAGCGCCACCGGCAAGGCCTGGTAGTCGATCTCGACCTGTGGGTTGACGCCCAGCGCCCGGCCGAGATAGCTTTGTCCGGCGCCGGCCCAGACCCGGTGGTCCTCGGTCAGCTGCTCCAGCGCCTGGCCTTGCAGCCGGTAGATGCGCGTGTCGCCGACATGAAACAAGTGGGCGGTGCTGGCCTTGATCACCAGCACGCTCAGCGTGCAGACATAGCCCCGGTCCTTGTCGAAGCGGTAGGGGCTGCGCTGGGTCTGCGCATGCAGCCAGGAATTGGTGGCGTTGAGCACCCGCTGCGCGGAGCGCTTGACGCTCCACGCATCCGACGTGCAGTAGTAATCGGCCAGAAACGCCCGCACCGCCGATTGGCTGGCCTGCTGGCTGAGCTCGCTGCTGCTGATGCCGTCGGCCAGTGCGACCACCACACCCTTGCTGCCGAGCTGCGCCCCGGCGGGGATGCAGTGGCCGTGGAAGTCCTGGTTGACGTCCTTGCGGCCCTTGTCGGTGTGCTGCCCAACGGCGATCTTCAGCGTCTCGCTCATGCGCAGGCTGGGCGTTGCGGCAGGGTCATCAGCCGGATGGTGGCCGCCAGGTCAGGCGCGCGCGCTGCGCTTGGGGCCGGTTTTGATATGGGTCGCATACAGCGTCAGGCCGGTGAAGGCCAGACCGCCGACCAGGTTGCCCAGCACCACCGGAATCTCGTTCCAGATCAGGTAGTCGAGGATCGAGAACTTGCCGCCCATCAGCATGGCCGACGGAAACAGGAACATGTTGACGATGGAATGCTCGAAGGTCATGGCGAAGAACACCATGATGGGCATCCACATCGCGATCACCTTGCCGCTGACCGAGGTCGAGATCATTGCGCCAACCACGCCGGTCGACACCATCCAGTTGCACAGCACGGCACGGATGAAGATCGTCGCCATGCCGGCCGCGCCGTACTGCGCATAGCCCAGCGTGCGCTTCTCGCCGATGCCCGCGATGATGGCGCCGACCTTGTCGGGCGGCGTCGAGAAGCCGAAGGTGAAGATCACCGCCATCAGCAGCGCCACCAGGAATGCACCGCCGAAGTTGCCGACGAAGACCAGGCCCCAGTTGCGCAGGATGCCTTTGATGGTGACCCCCGGCCGCTTGTCCAGCCAGGCCAGCGGGGTCAGCACGAAGACGCCGGTCAGCAGGTCGAAGCCCAGCAGGTAGAGCATGCAAAAACCGACCGGGAACAAGATGGCGCCGATGATCGCGTAGCCGGTCTGCACCGTGACGGTGACCGCGAACACCGCTGCCAGCGCCAGGATGGCACCGGCCATGAAGGCCCGGATGAGGGTGTCGCGGGTCGACATGAAAATCTTGGCTTCACCGGCGTCGACCATCTTGGTGACGAATTCTGAGGGGACGAGATAAGACATTGAAAGTCCTTTGGTGCCGGGTTGCGGCGGGGGGGCCGGGGTCTGGTGAGTCGGGTGTCGGGTCAATCAGGCCTGGGATCAGGCCCGGCATCAGGCGTGGGATCGGGCGCAGGGCCCGGCCACCGGGGCAGGTAGGTCCAGCGCTTTGCCCGCCAGCTCGCTGGCGTCCAGCCAGACCTGGCCGTCGATCACCCGGCAGGCGAACGACGGTGTGCAGCCGTGGTCGGGCGCGCGGGCGTTGCCGTCGGCCAGCACGATGGCCCAGTTGTGCAGCGGGCAGGCCACCGCGTCGCCGAAGACCATGCCCTGGCTCAGCGGGCCGCCCTTGTGCGGGCAGCGGTCGAGCAGTGCGAAGACCCGGTCGTCGGCGGTGCGGAACACCGCCACCGGCACGCCCTGCGGTCGCACCACCCGGCGGGCGCCCAGGCGCGGGATGTCGGTGACGAGGCAAATGGCTTTCCAGTCGGTCATGGTGAGGTCCTCGTCAGGCGGTGATGGCGGTAGTGGTGCTGGCGGTGCTGGCAGGCGCTTCCAGCGCCGTGAACTGCCGCGTATCGACCGCCGCCTTGGCGTGCTCGAACCAGGGGTCGGG
>JAYVDE010000247.1:0-5857 GCA_043749575.1 Burkholderiaceae bacterium
TATGTGTTGACCGGCAACGACGACTTCCTCGCGCCCTACAGGGCGGCCATCGAGGCCTTGCCCGGAGTGCGTGAGGCGGTGATGAACTATCTCGCGCAGGCGGGCCAGGAGGCCGAGGTGCGGGCGCTGTCCCGGCTGATCGAGATCAAGCTGTCGGAGGTGCAGACCACGGTGGCGCTGCGCCAGTCGGGCAGTGAGGAGGCCTCGCGCACCTTGGTGCAGTCGGGCATCGGCAAAGAGCAGATGGAGGAGTTGCGGCTGCTGATGGACGGCCTGCTGGCGCGCGCCGGCGCCGTCGCAGAGGCCAGCGGCGCGACCACCTTGCGTACGCTGCTGCTCAATCGCATTGGCGTGGCCACACTGCTGCTGCTGTCGGTGCTGGGGCTGACGGTGTACCTGCGGCAGGCCCGGGCACTCGATGAGGCCCGCGAGACGCGGCAGCGCCAGCTGCAGGGCGAACGTGAGCGGCTGGAAGCGGAGGTGGCGCAGCGCACCCGCGAGCTGCGCGAATTGGCGCGGCACCTGCAAACTGCACGCGAAGACGAGCGGGGTCACCTGGCACGCGAACTCCACGACGAGATGGGCGCCTTGCTGACCTCGGCCAAACTGGAGGTGGCGCGGCTGCGCGCGAAGGCCGGCGCCCAGCCCGACATCGCCGAACGGCTGGCCAGCTTGACGCAGTTCCTCAACGGTGGCATCGCGCTGAAGCGCCGCATCATCGAGGACTTGAGGCCCTCGTCACTGGACAATCTGGGCCTGCAGGCGGCGCTCGAGATCCTGTGCCGCGAGATGGCCGAGCGCTTGGCGATCCCGATCAGCCAGCAGATCGCGCCCTTGCGGCTGGTGGCAAGCGCCGATCTGACGGTCTTCCGTTTTGTCCAGGAAGCGCTGACCAACGTGGGCAAGTACGCCCGTGCCCACCAGGTCCGGGTCTGCCTGGCGCGGTCCGCGCAAGCGGTGACGGTGCAGGTGCAAGACGACGGTGTCGGCTTCGACCTAGCGGCCTCGATGGTGGGCCACCATGGCCTGGCCGGCATGCGTTTTCGGGTCGAGTCGCTGGGTGGCCAGATGGTGGTGCAGACAACACCGGGCCAAGGCACTTGCGTGCGTGCCGAGTGGCCACTGGCCGTGCTGGCGCCGACCTGAGAGGGTGCCGCGCCGGGCGCCGCGCCGGGCGACGATGCGCGGTATCTGGGCAGACAACACTTCGTTGGTGCAAACATGCACCGCCTTGGATCGTGTTGCCCTGAATCAGCGCCATGCTGCGGGTGCGTTTCTTGATGTAGTCAGCCGATGTCCCGATCAGCCCCCGCCGCCCGCACACCGCCCCAGCAAGTGGTCACCTTCCGGCGTGACTACAACAGCTGGGTCGCCCGCGAGACGCTGGAGGACTACGCGCTGCGCTTCACGCCGCGCACCTTCCGCAAGTGGAGCGAATGGCGGGTCGCCAACACCGCCTTCGGCGCGGCGTCATTCCTGATCCTGGAGGCGGTGGGCGCCACGCTGCTGGTGCAGCACGGCTTTGTCAACGCCGCACTCGCCATCCTGGCCACCGGGCTGATCATCTTTCTGGCCGGCCTGCCGATCAGCGTCTACGCCGCGCGCCACGGCGTTGACATGGACTTGCTGACCCGCGGCGCCGGCTTTGGCTACCTCGGCTCGACCATCACCTCGCTGATCTACGCCAGCTTCACCTTCATCTTCTTCGCGCTGGAGGCGGCAGTGATGGCCTATGCGCTGGAACTGGCCTTCGACATCCCGCCGGCCTGGGGCTACGGCATCTGCGCGCTGGTGGTCATTCCGCTGGTTACCCACGGCGTCACCGCCATCAGCCGGCTGCAGGTCTGGACCCAACCGCTGTGGCTGGCGCTGCTGGTGTTCCCGCTGGCCTACCTGCTGATCAGGCACCCGGGCGAGCTGGCGGGTCTCACCGGCTTTGCGGGCAGCGGTGGTCAGGGCCCGGGCTTTGACCTGCTGGGTTTCGGCGCCGCGTTGACGGTGGGCATCGCACTGATCACCCAGCTGGGCGAGCAAGCTGACTACCTGCGCTTCATGCCCGAGAAGAAGCCTGGCCAGGCACTGCGTTGGTGGGCGGCCACGCTGCTGGGCGGGCCGGGCTGGGTGATCGTGGGGGTGCTCAAGATGCTTGCCGGCGTGGTGCTGGCCTATCTGGCGCTGAGCCACATGGTGCCGCCCGAGCGCGCGGTCGACCCCAACCAGATGTACCTGGCGGCCTGGGAATACGTGTTCCCGCACTACGGCTGGGCGGTGGCCGCCACCGCGCTGTTCGTGGTCGTCAGCCAGCTCAAGATCAACGTCACCAACGCCTACGCCGGCTCGCTGGCCTGGAGCAACTTCTTCTCGCGGCTGACCCACAGCCACCCCGGCCGGGTGGTCTGGCTGGTGTTCAACACGCTGATCGCGCTGGTGTTGATGGAGCTGAACGTGTTCCAGGCGCTGAGCCGCGTGCTGGGGCTCTACAGCAACATCGCGATCGCCTGGATCATGGCGGTGGTCGCCGACCTGGTGATCAACAAGCCGCTGGGGCTCAGCCCGCCCGGCATCGAGTTCCGCCGCGCCCACCTCTACGACATCAACCCGGTCGGCGTGGGCGCCATGGGCGTGGCGTCGGTGCTCAGCGTGGCGGCGCACCTGGGTGCCTTCGGGCCGCTGGCGCAGGCCTTCTCGGCGATGATCGCGCTGGTCACCGCACTGCTGGTCTCGCCGCTGATCGCCTGGGCCACCGGCGGGCGCTACTACCTGGCGCGGCGCACCCAGGCCGCCCGTGCGGTGGCCGCGGCCGATGTGGCCCAGCACGGCGCCAGCCTGAGCCAGCGCCTGGACGCCGACCCATCGGGCCGGCGGGCGCTGCGCCGCTGCACCATCTGCGAGCGCGACTACGAGCCCGAGGACATGGCCGCCTGCCCGGCCTACGGTGGCCTGATCTGCTCGCTGTGCTGCACGCTGGACGCCCGCTGCGACGACCTGTGCAAGCCCCAGGCACGCTTGTCGGCGCAGTGGCTGCGGCTGCTGCAACGGCTGTTGCCGGCGCGCATGGCGCCGCAGCTCGAATCGGGTCTGTCGGCCTACCTGCTGCTGATGGCCGGCGTGTTGCCGGCGCTGGCGCTGCTGTTGCTCGGTTTGTACGCGCTGGGGCTGCGCTCGCTGAGCGGCCTGGACGCGATCAGCGCCGCGGCGGTGGCGCCGCTGTTGCGGGCCGGCGTCGGCCAGGTCTTCGCGGTGCTGCTGCTGATCGCCGGCATGGTGGCTTGGTGGGCGGTGCTGGCCCAGCGCGGCCGCCAGCTGGCACAAGAAGAATCGCGCCGCCAGACCCAGGCGCTGAATGAGCAGGCGGGCGCGCTGCGTGAGCAGGCGGCAGTGTCGCGCGAGCAGGCGGCAGTGCTGCAGGCGCAGGCGCTCACGCTGCAAGACCAGGCGCTGGCGCTGGGCCATGAGATCCGTTCGCACCAGCAGACCGACGCCCAGCTGCAACTGGCCAAGGCGCAGGCCGATGCCGCCAACCAGGCCAAGAGCCGCTACATCACCGCCATCAGCCACGAGCTGCGCACGCCGCTCAACAGCATCCTGGGTTATGCCCAGCTGCTGGAGGACGATCCGGCGATCCCGCCGCACCGCCGCGGTGCGGTGCAGGTCATCCGTCGCGGCGGCGACCACCTGCTGAGCCTGATCGAGGGCACGCTGGACATCGCCCGCATCGAGAGCGGCCGGCTGGCGCTGGAGCCGGCACCGATGCACTTTGCCGAGGGCGTTGACGAACTGGCGCGCTGGTTCGAGCCGCAGGCGGCGGCGCGGGGCCTGCGCTTTGTGCACAGTGTCAGCGGCACCTTGCCCGACCTGGTGCGCGCCGACGAAAAGCGGCTGCGCCAGATTCTGATCAACTTGCTGGGCAATGCGCTGAAGTTCACCCGGGTGGGGCAGGTGAGGTTCCGCGTCGACTACGCCCGCGAGATGGCGCGCTTCGAGATCGAGGACAGCGGCCCCGGCATGGCCGAGGCCGAGCTGGCGCAGGTTTTCGAGCCCTTTGTGCGCGGCACCGCCGCCGGCGGCAACGCCACCAGCGGTACCGGCCTGGGGTTGACGATCGCCCGCATGCTGACCGGCCTGATGGGCGGCGAGCTGACCGTGCGCAGCACCCCCGGCGTGGGCAGTTGTTTCACCGTGCGGCTGTACCTGCCCGAGCTGCGGGCCCGCGCCAGCCAGCGCGCGCGGCCGCTCGCGCAGCGACGCACCGGCTACAGCGGGCCGCGCCGCCGGCTGCTGGTGGTCGACAACGAAGAGGCCGACCGCCGCTTGCTGGTCGACCGGCTGGCGCCGCTGGGCTTCGAGTTGCTGCAGGCCGATTCGGGCGAAGCCGCGCTGGCCCTGCTGCACGGGGCTGGCGACGGGCCGGTGGTCGACGCGGTATTCCTCGACCTGGCGATGCCCGGCATCGACGGCTGGACCACGCTGCGCCGGCTGCGCGAACAAGGCTTCGAGCACCTGCCGGCGGCCATCGTCTCGGCCAACGCCTTCGACCAGGGGCTTGAAAACGAGCTTGGCATCAGCGCGGCCGATTTTTTGGTCAAGCCGGTACGCATGAACGAGCTGCTGGGCTGGCTGCAACGACGGCTGGCGCTGCAGTGGATCGACGAGGTCGAACGGGCAGCACCCGACGCCGCGGCCAGCCCGGCCGCCCAGGTGCTGCCGCCGGCGCAATCGCTGCGTGCACTGGACGAACTGGTGCGCCTGGGCTACTTGCGCGGCATCCAGAAAAAGCTCGATGCGATCGACGCCGACCACCCGGCCAGCGCCGATTTCATCCACCGGCTGCGCACGCTGGCGCGTGGTTTTCAGCTCGACACCCTGGCCCAGCTGATCGCGGCGGCGCTGCAGCCGCTTGCGGTACCGTCGGCCGATCCCGCCGATCCCGCCGCGGCCTCGGCGAAGGCCGCCGCTGCCGACCGAGCCCTGCCCGATGCCGATTGACCTGCCCAGCCCGACGCCTCCCGGCACGGCCCCGGCGCCACTGGCCCAGGTCAGCGGCGAGGTCGTGCTGATCGTCGACGACGTGCCCGACAACCTGTCGCTGCTGCACGACGCCTTGGACGAGGCCGGCTACACCGTGCTGGTGGCCACCGACGGCCCCAGCGCCATCGCCCGTGCGCAGCAGGCGCGGCCGGCCATCGTGTTGCTGGACGCGATGATGCCGGGCATGGATGGCTTCGAGGTGGCGCGCCGGTTGAAGGCCGGGGCCGACACGGTGGCCATTCCCATCGTCTTCATGACCGCGCTGACCGAGACCGAGCATGTGGTCGCCGCCTTTGCCGCCGGCGGAGTCGACTACGTCACCAAGCCGATCCAGCCGCGCGAGGTGCTGGCCCGCATCGCCGCGCACACCCAGACCGCGCGGGTGCAGCGCCAGGCCCGCAACGCGCTCGACGCCTTCGGCCACGCCACGCTGGTGGTGCGCCCGGCCGATGGCCGGCTGTTGTGGCAGACCGGGCTGGCGCGTTCGCTGCTGCGCGACTACTTTGGCAGCGAAGGCCCGTTTGCGCCGGTGCCGCTGATCGATTGGGTGCGGCGCGAGGCCGCAGGCCGCCGCCCCGCTGCCGAGGCCACGCCGCCGCAGCCCTTGCTGGTGGGCCGGGGCGGGCGCCGCCTGACGCTGGAGCTGCACGCCATGGCCGGCGCCGACGACGGGCTGGCGGGCGCCGGCGACGACGGCAACGACGATGAATGGCTGGTCGTGGCCTCCGAGACCAACGACGCGGCATTGATCGACGCCATGGTGACCGCCTTCCGCCTGACCGCACGCGAGGCCGAGGTGCTGGTCTGGGTGGCGCGCGGCAAGACCAAC
>JAYVDE010000248.1:0-5832 GCA_043749575.1 Burkholderiaceae bacterium
CTGGGCGGCGGCACCTTCGACATCTCACTGCTGCGCTTGCAGCGCGGTGTCTTCGAGGTGGTGGCCACGGGCGGTGATGCAGCGCTGGGCGGGGACGACTTTGACGAGGCGCTGGCCCAGCTGATGCTGCAGCAGGCCGCCTTGCCGCCGTTGGAGCAACTGTCGCCGCACGACAAGCGCCGCGTGCTGACCGAAGCCCGCGTCGCCAAGCACGCGCTCAGCGATGCGCCCGAGGTGCAAGCGCGCTTCGTGCTGGGCGCTGGTGGCGAGCTGGCGGTCACCGTCACGGCGAACGCCTTCGAGGCGGCGGTGAAGCCGCTGGTCGATCGCACGCTGGCGGCGGTGCGCAAAGTGTTGCGCGACGCCAAGCTCAAGCGCGACGAGGTGGCCGGGGTGGTGATGGTGGGCGGCTCGACCCGCATGCCGATGGTGCGTGCCGCAGTGGCCGACCTGTTCGGCCGCGCGCCGCTGACCAACCTGAACCCCGACGAGGTGGTGGCGGTGGGTGCGGCGATCCAGGCCAATGCGCTGGCCGGCAACAGCCCCGAAGGCAGCGATGGCGCCTTGCTGCTGCTCGACGTGACGCCGCTGTCGCTGGGGCTCGAAACCATGGGTGGCCTGGTCGAGCGGGTGATCGAGCGCAACTCCACGATTCCGGTGGCCAAGGCGCAGGACTTCACCACCTTCAAGGACGGCCAGACCGCGATGGCCATCCACGTACTGCAGGGCGAGCGCGAACTGGTGGCCGACAACCGCAGCCTGGCCCGCTTCGAGTTGCGCGGCATCCCGCCGATGGTGGCTGGGGGCGGCGCGCATCCGCGTCACCTTCCAGGTCGATGCCGACGGCTTGCTCAGCGTGTCGGCCCACGAGTTGGGCTCGGGCGTGGTGGCCTCGGTGGTCGTCAAGCCCAGCTACGGCCTGGCCGACGACCAGATCGCGGCGATGCTGCAAGACGGTTTTGCCAGCGCCGAGACCGACATGGCGGCGCGCTCCTTGCGCGAAAGCCGGGTCGATGCCGAGCGCATGACACTGGCCACCCGCGCCGCGCTGGCCGCCGACGGTGAACTGCTCGATGCCGCCGAGCGCACCGACATCGAACGCCTGCTGGCTGAACTGGCCACCATCGCCGCCGACGACGGCCATGCGGCCATCAACAGCGCGGTCGAACGGCTGGCCGAAGGCACCGAAGCATTTGCCGCCGCGCGCATGAACCGCGGCATCCAGGCCGCGTTGACCGGCCGCAAGTTGAACGATCTTTAGCCCCCGCCACCAGGCCACCTGCCATGCCCGTCATCAAGATCCTGCCGCACGCCGAACTCTGCCCGCAGGGCACCCAGATCAGCGCGCCGCGCGGCACCTCGGTCTGCGAAGCCCTGCTCGACAACGGCATCGCCCTCGAGCATGCCTGCGACATGAGCTGTGCCTGCACCACCTGCCACGTCATCGTGCGCGAGGGCTTTCGCTCACTCAACCCGATGGAAGAGGATGAAGAAGACCTGCTCGACCGCGCCTGGGGCCTGGAGCCCGACTCGCGGCTGGGCTGCCAGGCGATCCTGGCCGACACCGACCTGACGGTCGAGATCCCCAAGTACACGATCAACCACGCCCGCGAAAACCACTGAGGCGCTTGCCGCCTGGGGCCGGCCCGGCGCCGGCTGAGGCTGCCCCCACGTCGCTTCACTGCCGCGTTACTCGCGCCGCGGGAACACCAGGATCATGGTCGGCGGGATACGCCCGTCGGTGTCGCGTGGCAGGGTGCCGGTGCGGTCGATGGCCCGCAACACGGTTTCGTCCCACACCGGGTTGCCGCTGGACTTGCTGATCCGCCGGCCGGTGATGCCGCCGTCGGGCGCGCACTTCACCTCGACCTCGGCGATCGGGTTGCCGCTGACCTCGGCCGGCAGCACGATGTTGGGCTTGATGCGCGCCTTGATGCGCCCGGCATAGGCTGCTGACGGGGCGGCGTCGCGCGCGGCGTTGCCGGTGGCGTTGGCCGCGCTGGTGCCTGTGGTGGTGCCAGCGGCACCGGCCTGGCCCAGCATGCGCTTGAGGTTCTCTTCGCGCTGTTTGGCGACCACCGCTTCCTGGGCTTTGGCCTCGGCCGCCTGTTCGGTTTTTTCGCGCTGCTCGGCCAGGTCTTTCTGGCGCTGGGCATCACGGGCTTTTTCGTCCTTCGCCTGTTGCGCCTGCTTGCGCTGGGCGGCCTGTTCGTCGGCCAGCCGTTTGGCGTCTTCGGCCCGCTTGGCTGCCTGCTTGGCTTGCAGTGTCGCTTCCAGCTTCTGCTTCAAGCGCTTGGCCTCGTTGTCCTCGCGGTCCTCGCGCAGTTGGCGGGCCTTGTCGCGCTCGACCGCTTCGCGTCGTTGCTCGTCTTTCTTGCGCTGGGCCGCTTTTTCGATGGCGATGTCGGCGTCTCGCTCGGCGGCGCTTGGTGCCGGTGGGGGCGCGACCCGCTGGATCGGGGGCAGAGCTGGTGTGGGTGTGGGTGTGGGTGTGGGTGTGGGCGCTGGTGGTGGCGTGGGCGTGGGCGTGGGTGCGGGAGGCAGTGCAGGCATCGGCATCGGCGCGGCTGCCGGCGCGGCCGCGGCCACCTGCGGCACGGCGGACCACAGTTCGGCGCTGCTCGCCACCACCGGCGCGGGCAAGCGCCAGTTCAGGCCCAGCGCCAACGCAACGACCAGCCCGCCGTGGGCCAGCAGCGCCAGCGCCGCGCCCAGGCCGATGCGGCTGTCGTCGCGCGGCAGCAGGGTGTCGTGATTCAGCGCTGCCATCGGGGCCTCGTCAGCCGCCTTGTTTGACCGACAGGCCGACGCGCTGGACACCGCTTTTCTGCAGGGTGTCCATCGCCCGCACGACGGCCTCGTACTTCACCGCCTTGTCGGCCGAGATGACCACCGGCACGGAGGCGTTGCCGGCTTGCAGCGCTTTGACCGCCGCGCCCAGCCGGGGCAGGGTGGTGGTTTGCGGATCGCCACCATCCAGCCGCAATTTGAGCTTTTCGTCGCTGCCGACGATCACCTCGACCACGCGCGTCGGTCGCTGGGCGGCCTTGCCCACGCTGGGCAGGTCGACGACGCCGGTGGACACCAGCGGTGCGGTGACCATGAAGATGATCAGCAACACCAGCATCACGTCGATGAAGGGCACCATGTTCATCTCGGCGATGGCGCGGCGGCCGCGGCGGCCGCCCCGGGAGGCTACGGCGGGCATGGCGGTGTCCCTCAGCGCGCGCCGGTGGCCGCGGGCGGCTGGCCGGCGTTGCGCTGCAGAATGTTGGAGAACTCCTCGATGAAGCTCTCCAGCTGGATCGCGATGCGGTCGATGTCGCGGGCAAAGCGGTTGTAGGCCACCACCGCGGGGATTGCGGCGAACAAGCCGATGGCGGTGGCCACCAGCGCCTCGGCGATGCCCGGTGCCACGGTGGCCAGCGAGACCTGCTGCACGTTGGCCAGGCCGACGAAGGCATGCATGATCCCCCACACCGTGCCGAACAGGCCGACATAAGGGCTGACCGAACCGACGCTGGCCAAAAAGCCGACGTTGCCTTCGATGACATCGAGTTCACGCTGCAGGCTGGCGCGCATCGCGCGGCGGGCGCCGTCGAGCTGGGCACTGGATTCTTGCCGGCGCTCGCGCAGCTTCAAGAACTCGCGCATGCCGCTGGCGAAGATGCGCTCCATCGGCGAGTTGTCGGTCTTGCCGGTGGCCGCGTTGTACAAGTCGTTCAAGTTCTTGCCCGACCAGAACTCGCGCTCGAACTCGTCATTGCCCTGGCGCAGGCCACGCAGGCTGAACACCTTGCCGAAGATCACCGTCCAGCTGGCCAGTGAGGTGACCAGCAGCCCGGCCATCACCAGCTGCACCACGAAGCTGGCGTGCAGCACCAGCGTGATGATCGAGAAATCCTGGTTCATGGGTTCCATGTCTTTGTGATCTGGGCCGGGAAGCGGCTGGGGCGAAAGCTGGCGGCGTCAACGCAGCCGATGCGGATCGTGCCTTCACACAGCAGCGTGGGCGGTTGATCGCTATTGTCGCGCCAGGCTTGTTGCTGCAATGTCATCGACGCGCGTCCGGTGGTGGTCGGCCACACGGTGACCCACAGCGTGTCGTCCAGCCGCGCCGGTGCGCGGTAGCGCAGCGCCGTTGCCACGACGATGAAGATCACGCCGGTGTCGTCGCGCAGTTGTTGCTGGCCAATGCCCAGCGCACGCAGCCATTCGGTGCGGGCGCGCTCGAAGAACTTCAGGTAGTTGGCGTAGAACACCACGCCACCGGCATCGGTGTCTTCCCAGTAGACCCGCACCGGGTGGCGGAACGGCGCGCCAGGCTCGGCGGGCGTAAGCCCAGGCCCTTGCCCATGCGCATGCCCATCCGCATCCCCATCCCCATGCGTCATGCCAGCGCACGCTGCAGCCGGTGCAGTGCTTCTTCCAGCTTGTCGCGCCGGCTGGCGAAGGACAGGCGCAGCCAGCGTTCGGGCCGGTGGCGGCCGAAGTCGCGGCCGGGGGTCAGCGCGACATGGGCGCGGTCCATCAGATCGAAGGCAAAGGCCCAGCTGTCGGCGCTGTGGGCGCTGCAATCGGCGTAAGCGTAGAACGCGCCGTCGGGCATCACCGGCACCGGCAGGCCCAGCCGGCCCAGCGCCGGCACCACCCAGTCGCGCCGGGCGCGAAACTCGCTGCGGCGGCGCTCGTACTCGGCGATCGATTCAGGGTGGAAGCAGGCCAGCGCCGCATGCTGGGCGATGGTCGACGCGCAGATGAACAGGTTTTGCGCCAACCGCTCCATCGGCGCCACCAGTGCGTCGGGCAGCACCAGCCAGCCCAGGCGCCAGCCGGTCATATTGAAGTATTTGCTGAAGCTGTTGACCGAGACGATGTGCTCACCCAGCTGCAGCGCGCTGTGGCCGAAGGTCTCGTCGTAGCTCAGGCCGAGGTAGATCTCATCGATCACCGTGACAGCGCCGTGGGCCGCAACGATGGCGGCTATGCGGCGCAATTCAGCCGGATGGATCGAGGTGCCGGTGGGGTTGGACGGCGACGCCAGCAACACGCCGCGGGTGGCCGGCGTCCAGGCCTGTGCCACCGCCTCCGCATCAAGCTGGAAGCGCTGTTCGGCGGTGGTCGGCAGCAGCTTGGCAAGCGCATCGGCCGCCGCCACGAAGTGCCGGTTGCAGGGGTAGCTGGGGTCGGGCATCAACACCTCGTCGCCGGCCTCGAACAGCGCCAGGCAGGCCAGCTGCAAGGCGGCTGACGCGCCGGCGGTGACCATGATGCGACGCGCCGGGATGTCCAGCCCGAAGCGCTGCGCATACCAGCCGCTCAGCGCCTCGCGCAGCGCGGGCAGGCCCAGCGCCTCGGTGTACTGGGTGCGGCCGTCGCGGATGGCGCGTTCGGCGGCCTCTTGCACCAGCGGCGGCGCGGTGAAGTCGGGCTCGCCGATGTTCAGGAAGATCATCCGCTCGCCGCCCTGCGCCGGGTCGCAGGCCGGGCTGGCGGCGATGCGCTGCGCCGCCTTGGCGCACTCCATCACGTAGAAGGGTTCGATGTGACTCAGGCGCTTGGCGAGCTTCACGCGAGCACCGCCAGCGTGGCGCGGCACCGCGGCATCGGGTTCGAAAGGGGCCGTTTCATCGTCAATGGATTCCGGGTTGCCGCCGGCGGGTGGTGCAGGCTGGGCGGCATTGTAGGAAGCTTCACCTGGCCGCCGTCGTGGCCGTCGCCGTGCAGCAAAAGCCTTAGGGCAATGCTGAACAAGTCCTCGCGAGTGTGGGCGCCCTGGTTTGGGATGGGCTGCAAGGCGCAAACCACAGCCATAGCCCCGCTATGGCGAGG
>JAYVDE010000249.1:0-5824 GCA_043749575.1 Burkholderiaceae bacterium
CGGTGCGGCCCGCCGGGTGGGGGTCAGAGCGCGTCTTTGCCGGTCTCGCGGGTGCGGATGCGGACCACTTGCTCGAGCGTGGCGACGAAAATCTTGCCGTCGCCGATCTTGCCGGTGCGCGCCGAGGCCTCGATGGCCTCGATTACCCGGTCGACGACGGCGTCGTCTACAGCGGCTTCGATCTTCACCTTGGGCAGAAAGTCGACGACGTACTCGGCACCCCGGTACAGCTCGGTGTGGCCCTTCTGACGCCCGAAGCCCTTGACTTCGGTCACTGTGATGCCCTGCACGCCAATCGCGCTGAGGGCCTCACGCACTTCATCAAGCTTGAACGGCTTGACGATCGCGGTCACCATCTTCATGGTCGGTCTCCTTGGGGGTGGGGCGTCAGAACGACTTGCTGACCGAGACGACGAAGCGGTTGTTGCTGATGTTCTTGTTGCTCAGCGCCGCAGTGCCCGCGGTGTAGTCGCGGCTGGTGCCGACCAAGGCGCCGCCCAGCACATAGCCTTCGACGGTGTAAGTCGCGCCGAGCTTGTAGTCGATGATCGAGTTGGGCTTCGAACCGTTGATCTGCGCCGTGATCGCGCCGCCCTTCAGGCTCTGGTAGCCGGCGTGGGCATTGACGCCGAAACCGTTGCCCAGGTCATGGCTGAATCCGAGGTCCAGGTAGGCTGAACCCTTGGAGTTGGGGGCGCTGAAGAAGTCGGACACCGCGTAGGAATACTTCGCGGTCAGCGGGCCCCAGGTGGCACCGACGTAGAGCTCGGTGTTGTTGATCTTGGTCGTGCCGCCCGCGCCCGAACCGGGGTAGTAGTAGTAGAGCGCGCCGACGTCGAAGCCGATGCCGCCGAAGGTGGCCTTGTAGCCGCCGTAGACATCCATCTCGAGGTTGGCGCCGTTGTAGTAGGCCGAGTCGATGTTCGAGTTCCAGTTGCCGACGTAGAAGCCGGACGCATGACTGATGTCGATGCCGCCCTGGAACGCCGGCTTGCGCGCGGTCTGCGAGATGCCGCGGAAGGTGTAGTCGGAGAACAGCCCGGCGTTGCCGGCCACGGTCCAGTCCGAGGCCGGCACTGCTGGCGCGGCGGCGGTCTGGGCCCACACCGGCAGGCTGCTCAACGCCAGTGCGGCGACCAAGGTGGTTTGACGGAAGTTCATGCGAGGGTCTCCTGAGGGGGTATGAAGAAATGGGCGGGGAAATGATCCCTGCCGTTCACACAGCAGAAACCGTGCCAATGCGCCATTTCGGGGAACTCCTCGGCCGAGGCAACCCATTGCCATGCAGCCATGCCCAGGACAAGGCATAAAGCACCAAACCGGTGCGTAATCTCGGGTGCTGACGGCCGGCGCCCTGGCCGGAGGCACTGGCATGATGCGCAGCATGTCCTTTGCCGTTGTCCACAGCCGCGCCCTCAACGGGATGGACGCCGCGCCGGTCACCGTCGAGGTGCACCTGGCCAACGGCCTGCCGAGCTTCACACTGGTCGGCCTGGCCGACACCGAGGTCAAAGAGTCGCGCGAGCGGGTGCGCGCCGCGCTGGCCAACTCGGGCTTCGTGTTCCCGCACAACAAGCGGATCACCGTCAACCTGGCGCCGGCCGACCTGCCCAAGGAATCGGGCCGTTTCGATTTGCCGATCGCATTAGGTATTTTGGCGGCCGGCGGCCAGCTCGACGCCGCGCGGCTGGCGCAGTGCGAATTTGCCGGTGAGCTGTCGCTGGCCGGTGAGTTGCGGCCGGTGCGGGGTGCGCTGGCGCTGGCGCTGGCGGTGCAGCGCTCGGGCAGCGAGCGCACCCTGGTGTTGCCCCAGGCCAGTGCCAGCGAAGCCGCGCGGGCCCACCGGGTGCGCGTCTGTGGTGCGCCGCACCTGCTGGCGGTGGTGCGCGCGATGCTGCCCGGCGACGCCGCCGAGCCGCTGGATGTGGCGGTGGCGCCGCCGATGGCCGCCGCCACCTACGCCCACGACCTGCGCGACGTGCGTGGTCAGGCTGCTGCCAAGCGGGCGCTGGAAGTGGCCGCCGCCGGTGGCCACAGCCTGTTGATGGTGGGGCCGCCCGGCAGCGGCAAGTCGATGCTGGCGCAGCGCCTGCCCGGCCTGCTGCCGCCGATGGGCGACGACGACGCGCTGGCCGCCGCCGCGTTGGCGGGGCTGTCGCCGGCCGGTTTCGACCCGGCGCTGTGGCGGCAGCGGCCGATCCGCTCACCCCACCACTCGGCCAGCGCGGTGGCGCTGGTGGGCGGGGGTTCACCGCCCCGGCCGGGTGAAATCTCGCTGGCCCACGGCGGTGTGCTGTTTCTTGACGAACTGCCCGAGTTCCCCCGGGCCGCCTTGGAGGCGCTGCGCGAGCCGCTGGAAACCCGCCAGATCACGATTGCCCGGGCGGCGCGGTCGGCCTTGTTCCCGGCCGGCTTTCAACTGGTGGCGGCGATGAACCCCTGCCCTTGCGGCTGGCTGGGCGCGCAGGTGGCGGGCCGCGCCTGCCGCTGCACGCCCGACCAGATCAGCCGCTACCAGAGCCGGCTGTCGGGCCCGCTGCTCGACCGCATCGACCTGCAGGTGGAGGTGGCCGCCGTAGCGCCGGCCGACCTGCTGGCCCAGCCGCAGGGTGAGCGCAG
This sequence comes from Burkholderiaceae bacterium, assembly GCA_043749575.1. Lineage (GTDB taxonomy): Bacteria > Pseudomonadota > Gammaproteobacteria > Burkholderiales > Burkholderiaceae_C > Pseudaquabacterium. Next base: position 2,620 of record JAYVDE010000249.1, read on the forward strand.
TGTTGACGTGGCCGCCCGCGTGGCCGCCGCGCATGACCGGCAGCTGCAGCGCCAGGGCCGGGCGAATGCCACGCTGGACGCCGGCCAGCTGGACACACTGTGCCCGCTCGACGAGGCCGCCAGCCGTTTTTTGCAGACCGCGGCGACGCGGCTGGGCTGGTCGGGCCGCGGCCTGCACCGCGGCCTGAAGGTGGCGCGCACCATCGCCGACCTGGCTGGCGTCGACCGCATCACCGTGGCCCATCTGGCCGAGGCCATGCAGTACCGCCGCGCGCTGCCCGGCGCCTGAGAGCGCCCCCAAGGGCGCCGCCTTGCGACGCCCGCCCCCCCCCGAGTGGGAGGAGAAACACTTGGGGCGGCCCGGCGTTTGTTTCTCATGCGGCTGAGTGGCTGAGTGGCTGAAAGCCTTTCGCTCAAGCCCGCTCATCACGCCAAAAGGCACCCGCTAGTCTCTGCAAACGCTCGCCATAGCCGAATGGCACTTGCTTTGGCCTCTTTGCATGGCCGTGCTGTTGGACATGTCGGCGAGCCTATGCGCGGGAAACCTTCATCCAAGGGTTCTGGCTGGGCGGAGAGGCCTTTGTGATCGTGCACCACATCCTCCCTGGTAGGATGTAATGATGGAAGTTAAACGCGTCCACGTCAGCCATCCCAAGGTAATCAATCGGCTCAAGCGTGCCGGCGGACACCTGCAGAACGTGATCGACATGCTTCATGACAGTCGGCCATGCCTGGACATCGTCCAGCAGTTGCAGGCGGTAGAAAGTGCCATTCACGCGGCCAAGAAGACGCTGATCCACGACCACCTCGACCATTGCCTCGACGAGGCCTTGCAGGCAAAGACCCAACGCGAGGCACCGGCATTGGACGAATTCAAGACGATCGCGAAGTACCTGTGATCGCGGCCCCAAATGCCAGTGCGCCAGGTCTGCTGGCATTGATGACGCGGGAGCGCTGGATTGACGTGGTGCGCATCGTCGCCACTGGCGCGGTGGCGTTGCTGTTCTGGCGTGGGCCGGTTCCGATTCAGCTGCTGTGGGCGGCGGTGGCAGTGGGGCTGTATCCGCTGGTGAAGACGGGCCGGCTCGATCTGTGGTGGGCGGCCAGGGCGCGGTGAATGAAGCGCCGATCACTGGCGAGAGCATCCCCAAAGACAAGGACATCGATGGCGCGGTGTTTGCCGGCACCGTCGTCGAATCGGGGGCGCTCGACATTCGCACCGAGCGCCTGGGCACCGACACCACCTTTGCACGCATCATTGCGCTGGTCGAAAACGCCGAGTCGGTGCAGGCTCCGGTGCAGAAGCTCACCGACAAGGTGGCGGCGTGGCTGATCCCGGTGGTGCTCGACAAGACCGGCACGCTCACCGCCAACCGCCCCGAGGTGGTGGAAGTCACGTCAAACGACGCGGCGCTGAGCCAGAACGAGGTGTTGCGGCTGGCTGCAGCAGCTGACCGGCGCTCGGCGCATCCGCTGGCCAAGGCCGTCGTCAGCGCGGCGGGCAGCAGAGGCATCGTCGTGCCCGAGCCCGAGCTGTTCGAGCAGCTGCAGGGCCGCGGCGTCAAGGCCACCGTAGAAGGCCGCACCATGCTGGTAGGCAACGCCGCGCTGTTGCGCGAGAGCGGCGTGGCGCTCGACGCCGGCCTGCCGGGCGATGCGGCAAGTGATGGCCGCACGCCGGTGCACGTGGCCATCGACGGCCGCTTCGCCGGCGTGATCTTCATCGCCGACACGCTGCGACCGGGGGCCAAAGAGGCGCTCGCCGAGCTCAAGGCCAGCGGCATCCAACGCGTCGTCATGCTCACCGGCGGCAACGCTGCCACCGCGCAGGCCGTGGCGGCGGCGCTGGGCGTTGACGAGGTGCGCGCCAACCTGATGCCCGAGGACAAGGTCAGCGCCATCACTGAGTTGCAACGCCAGGGCCACCGCGTGGCGATGGTCGGCGACGGCATCAACGATGCGCCGGCGCTGGCCGTGGCCGATGTTGGCATTGCGATGGGTGGCGGCGGCACGCAGGCAGCGCTAGCAGCCGCTGACATCGCGCTGATGACCGACGACCTGGCCAAGATCGCCGCTGCCCGCGCGATTGCCCGTCGCGCCTACCGCACCGTGCAGGAGAACCTGTTTGTCGGCGTCGGCGTGGTGCATGTGCTGGGCATCACCGCGGCACTGAGGGGGTGGATCGGCCCCATCCAGGCGGCCTTCATCCACCTGGGTCCCGACGTGCTGGTTTTCGTCAACTCCGTCAAGCTGCTCAAAGTGCGCATCAAGGGTGCGCAGTGACAGGCGGCTGGAGCCCGAGTCCCCGGTGGGCAGCGCATGTGCGGGCTATAGTTCGGCGGGCGTTTTCTTGCCCCTCCGTCCCCATGCGTCAGTCCCGTTCCAGTTCCCAAACTGCCTTGCGCAAATCGACGGCGCGCGCGGCGCATGGGCTGGCTCGCTGGCTGGTATTGCTGCTGCTGGTATTCGACCAGTTCAGCGCACCCTGGCACACGCACCACCACGACAGCGGCGTTGATGGCACCGTTGTTGCCACCGTGCATGCGCACGGGCGCCAATCCGGGCTGTTGACCGAGACGCATGCCGAGGCGCCAGACCACAAGTCCACCTGGGCCCACGCCACCACGGTGCTGCGCAGCGAGGTCGTTTTCTCTGTGTCGCCGGCGGGCGACATCGACGATGGCCATGTGTCGTTGTGGCCAGTCGCTCGGTTGACGCCAGCGATCAAAGAACCCACCCGCCGGGCCATCGTCAGCTTTCCGGAGCCACCGACCCCTGCGTACCGCAGCTGGCGACCATCCCCGCAAGCGCCGCCCTGGCGCGCCTGAAAAAGCCTTCTCATTTGCTTTTTTGGGTGGCCTGCCAGATCGGCGGGCACCTGGGTTTCGCGGGAGCTTCCATGTTTGTTCATCCATCGCGGCGCAGCCTTGCCCGCCGCTTTTTCAACGTCGTTGCGTTCGCCGCATCGCTGACCGCGCTGTCGGCCCATGGCGCTGACGAGTTCGCCGTCACGGCGGCGCAGATGCAGTCGCTGGGGGTCAAGACCCAGAAACTCGCGGCCCCGGGCCCGATCGAGGGGCCCGCCTACCCGGCGCGCGTGGTGCTGCCGCCCAGGCAGGAGTACGTGCTCAGCGCGCCCTTGCCTGGCGTGGTGGACCAACTGCTGGTGGCGCCGAACGATATGGTGCAGGCCGGCCAGCCGCTG
>JAYVDE010000250.1:0-5796 GCA_043749575.1 Burkholderiaceae bacterium
TGGCCAAGCAGCCGCAGATGCTGCTGCTCGATGAACCGCTGGGCGCGCTGGACAAAAAATTGCGCGAAGAAACCCAGATCGAGCTGGTCAACATCATCGAGCAGGTGGGCGTCACCTGCGTGATGGTGACCCACGACCAAGAAGAAGCGATGACCATGGCCTCGCGCATCGCGGTCATGAGCGAGGGCCGCTTTTTGCAGGTGGGTGCGCCGGCTGACATCTACGAAACGCCAGCCAGCCAATTCGTCGCCGACTTCATCGGCAACGTCAACCTGCTGCCCGGTACGGTGGCGGCCGACGGAGCCGACCACGTGATCATCGACTGCGCCGACTGCAAGCACTACGTGGGCCATGGCATCACCGGCACGCTGGGCATGGCGGTGACGGTGGCGCTGCGGCCCGAGAAGATCCATGTCTCGCGCGACAAGCCGCCGGATGACTTCAACACCGCGCACGGCACGATCAAGGAGCGGTCGTATTTCGGCAGCTTCACGGTCTATCACGTCGAACTGGCGAGTGGCGCGCGGCTGAAGATCAGCCAGGCCAACACCGCGCGCCACAAGGACGACGAGCTGACCTGGGGCGATGCGGTCTGGGCGCATTGGTCGCGCTCGGCCCATGTGGTGCTCACCCAGTAGGCGGGCTTTTCGACATGGCCAACGCCACCCCGTCCCTGTTCAAGCGCGTCGCCAGCGGCCGCTTGGCGGTCATCGGCATCCCGTACGCCTGGCTGTTGGTGTTCTTCTTGTTGCCGTTTCTGATCCTGGCCAAGATCAGCATCTCCGAGATGGAGAACGTCACCTTCAAGGATCTGATCAGCTACCAGGACGGCCTGCTGCAGCTGCAGCTCAAGCTCAGCAACTACGTCTTCATCACCCAAGACGCGCTGTACTACAAGACCTACCTCGCCAGCCTGCAGTACGCGGCCGCCACCACCGTGCTGTGCCTGGTTCTCGGCTACCCATTCGCCTACTTCATGGCGCGCGCCAAGGCCACCGTGCAACCGGTGCTGCTGCTGTTGGTGATGCTGCCGTTCTGGACCAGTTTTCTGCTGCGGGTGTATGCCTGGAAAGGCCTGCTCAGTGACAACGGCTGGGCGGCCGACGCGATCATCGGCCTGGGCCTCGATCAGCTGCTGCTGGGCCTCGGCATGATCTCGGCACCGGGCAAGCTGATGCACACGCCGTTCTCGCTGGTGCTGGGCATGACCTACAGCTACCTGCCCTTCATGATCCTGCCGCTGTTCGGCAACCTGGCCAAGATGGATCTGCGCCTGCTGGAGGCCGCGGCCGACCTGGGCGCCACGCCGTGGACCGCGTTCTGGAAGATCACCGTGCCGCTGTCCAAGGCCGGCATCATCGCCGGCAGCATGCTGGTGTTCATCCCCTGCGTCGGCGAATTTGTCATCCCCGAGCTGCTGGGCGGCCCCGAGACGCTGATGATCGGCCGCGTGCTCTGGGACGAGTTTTTCAGCAACAACGACTGGCCGATGGCCAGCGCCGTGGCCGTGGTGATGATCCTGTTGATCATCGTGCCGCTGGCGCTGTTCAACAAGTACCAGGCTGAAGCCCAGGAGGCCCAGCGGTGAAGGCGGCGGTCATCAACCGGTGGTTCGCCCGCGGCTGCTTGTCGCTGGGCTACGCCTTCTTGTACCTGCCGATCCTGGCGCTGATCGTCTACTCGTTCAACGATTCGCCCTTGCCCAACGTCTGGCGCGGTTTCACGCTGAAGTGGTATGCCGCGCTGCCGGATGACCGCGAGTTGCTCGCCGGCCTGTGGCTGAGCTTGCGCATCGCGTTTTTCACCGCCTGCGGCTCGGTCGTGTTAGGCACGCTGGCGGCCTTTGCGCTGGTCAAGTACAAGCGCTTCACCGGCCGCACGGTGTTCTCGGGCATGGTCAACGCGCCGCTGGTGATGCCCGAGGTGGTGGTCGGCCTGTCGCTGCTGCTGATGCTGGTGTCGGTACAGCGGGCGACTCAAGCCGCCTTCGGCTGGGGCTTCCCTGAGCGCGGCATGCTGACGATCTGGCTGGGCCATTTGCTGCTGGGCATGGCCTACGCCACCGTGGTGGTGCAGGCCCGCCTGCTCGACCTGAACCCGCAACTCGAAGAAGCCGCGATGGACCTGGGCGCACGGCCCTGGCAGGTGTTCAGGTTGGTCACGCTGCCGATGATCTCGCAGTCGCTGGCCTCGGCCTGGCTGCTCACCTTCACCATCTCGCTCGACGACGTGGTGCTGTCGGCCTTCTTGTCAGGCCCCGGCGCCACCACGATGCCGCTGGTCATCTTCTCGCGCGCCCGGCTGGGGCTGAACCCCAGCGTCAACGCGGTGGCCACCCTCATCGTGGTGATCGTCGCCATCGGTGTGGTGGCGGCCAGTTACTGGATCGCGCGCAACGAACGCAAGCGCGCACAAGAACTTGCCGCGGCTGGCCATGCCTGAGCGGCGCCACGGCATCGGCTTTGATGCCCACAGTCACACCCGACACCATCAAACACCCGTTAGAGGAGCCTCACCGATGAAGCTGTTTCACTGCACTGCACTCGCCCTGGCCGCAGCCGCGGCTTTTCCGGCCCAGGCCCAGAGCAACGCCGACGTCATGAAGGAGTTGCAGGCGCTCAAGGACAAGGTGGCCGAACTGGAAGGCAAGCTGAAAGCCCAGGAGGCCCGCGCACCCGCTGCGCCGACCGCTGGCCAATGGGGCATGACGCCGGACCAGGCGCGCGAGCTCAACCGCGTCGCCGTCAAGACCGAGGCGCTCGAAGACGCGTTCGAGGCACAGGGTCTGAAGCAGTTCAAATTCAGTGGCTTCATGGACCCCACCTTCATCGTCAACCGGGCACGCCACAGCGCTGGCGCGCGGTTCCTGAATGACTTCCCGGCGAGTGGCCAGGCCTACACCTACGACAACTCGTATTTCGGCATGCTGGGCCTGGACCTGCAGAAGGAGATGGAGGGCGGCACCCGGTGGCGCTTCACGCTCGTGCCGCACAAGAGCACCGGCGCCAACTACAACTACCCGTCGATCGTGCACGAGGCGACCGTGTCGATTCCGCTGGGCGACCTGCAGACCCGCTTCTGGGCCGGCCAGCTGCCCGACTGGAGCGGCTATGAGTACTTTCTGCCGAACCAGAACAAGTTCATCACCCACAACATGTTGTTCGACTACGCTGCGCCAACCTACTACACGGGCGCCGGCGTCGACATCACCCGGGGCAAGTGGATCTTCAAAGGCGCCGTCGGCAACATGAACATCAGCCGCTACGGCGACAAGCGCCAGGGCCCGGTGGCGAGCTACCGAGTCGACTATGCCAAGGGCGAGTTCAACGGCTTCGGTTTCGCCGGCCAGCATGGCAAGGTCGACAGCCTGGTCAGCCGCCAGCCGGAGCGGCTGGACATGTTCGAGCTCGACGGCTATTTCATCCGCGGCGATCTCACGGCCCAGGGCCAGGTGGCCATCGGTCGGCAGCAGCGGTCGGCCAGCAACGGCGAGGATGCTCGCTGGTGGGGCGTGTCGACCTTGGCCGCCTACAAGCTGACCCCGCGCTTCGAGGTGTCCAGCCGCCTGGACTACCTCAACAACCGGCGCAATGGCGGCAGCACGCTCAATGTGGCGGCAGGCAACAGCAGCACCTGCCCGAACGCCGAGCCGCTGTGCCCGGACGGCGCCAACGGCATCGGCCCCGGCATGACCTTCAATGACCTCAGCGGCCAGTGGGAAGCGCAGGACCCCAACCGCGGCACCAACCGCTGGGCGTTGTCACTGGGCGCAAACTACCTGTTCAACCTGAACACCACGTTCAAGGTCGAGGTCCGGCTCGACACCGCCGACCAGCGTGTCTTCCTTGACGTGAAGAACGGTGAATACCGCAAGAGCAACGCCATGTTCGGCAGCTCGGTGGTCGTCAGTTTCTGAACCATTGCCGCCCGCCTCGGGGCCGGGTGGCGCAAGCCCCCGGCCCCCCGTCTTGTATCGACAAGGCGATGGCCATGACCTGCAACCCGACCGCGACAAGCGCCCGCACGCTTTCGACAAAAGCACCGAATTGCAGACGACCTGAATCAGAATCGACGGCTGACAGGCCATCCAGGGAGACCCCATGAAAGACCTCAAGGAACGCCTCGCCGACAAGGGCGTGCACACGCTGATCGCGCAGTTCACCGACATCCACGGCGTGGCGCGTGGCAAATACGTGCCCTTGGCGCACCTCGATGATCTGCTGACCGAGGGCGTTGGCTTCTCGGGTCCGTCGATTGCCGGCACCGGTCTGCCCCGCTGCGGCCCGCGCAGCGAGTACTGGGCCCGCGGCGCTGCCAGCACCGCCACCGCCCTGCCCTGGCTGCCGGGCTACGCCCGCGTGGTGTGCGACGGCTTTGTTGCCGGTGAGCCGTTCGACGCCTGCCCGCGCCAGGTGCTGCGCCGCCAAGTGGCGCGGCTCGACGCCAAGGGCTGGCACCTGCACACCGGGATCGAGCCCGAGTTTTTCTTGCTCAAGCAGCTGGCCGGTCGGTGGCAGCCGGCCGACGATCTTGACCGGCTGGACAAGCCCAGCTACGACCTGAAGAGCCTGCCGCGCCAGCGTGCCTACCTGCAATCACTGCAGCAAGCGCTGGAAGCCTGCGGCCTGGACGTGCTGCAGATCGACCACGAGGACGCCCACGGCCAGTTCGAGCTGAACTTCGGCTTCAGCGATGCGCTGGCCAGCGCCGATCACCTGATGCTGTTCAAACAGGCGGCGCATGCGCTGGCTGAAGCGCAGGGCATGGTGTTCTCGATGATGCCCAAGCCGTTTGCCGACCAACCCGGCAGCGGCATGCACTTCCACCTCTCACTGTGGTCGGGCCCGGCGCACGACGTGCACGGCAACAGCCGCAACCTGTTTGTGCCGCACCGTGCCGACGGCTCGGTCGACACCACGGCCGAGTTGTCGCCGCTGGGCCGGCAGTTCGCCGCCGGCGTGCTGGCCCATTCGGCCGCGCTGTGCGCGCTGGCCGCGCCCACGGTCAACAGCTACAAGCGCCTGACGGTGGGCAAATCGATCTCGGGCACAACCTGGGCGCCGGCCTACATCGCCCACGGCTCGAAAAACCGCACGGCCCTGCTGCGCACGCTGCACGGCCGCTTCGAATGGCGCTTGCCCGACGCCAGCGCCAACCCCTACCTGGCCAGCGCCGCGCTGATCGCTGCCGGGCTGGACGGCATCGAACGCGCGCTGGAACTGCCAGCCGGGGTGAATGACGACCTGTTCGCGCTGAGCCTGGCGCAGATCCAGCAGCGCGGCATCACCTTGCTGCCGCAGCACCTGGGCGAGGCCATCGAGGCGCTGGCGGACGACCCGGTGGTGGGCGGGGCGCTGGGCGAGACCTTGCTGGCGCAGTTCATCGCGCTCAAACACGACGAGCACACCGCCCATGCGCGGCATGTCAGCGACTGGGAACTGGCGCGCTATGCGGCGATGTTCTGAGCCGCTGCGGCCTGCGCGCGTGGCCGCAGCGCCCGCGGCGCGGGCGGCGCGGGTGGCGGCCCGATGACAGCAGCGCGGCCGCCGTGGATGACGACCTGTTTGCGCTCAGCCTGGCCGAGATCCACGCCCGAGGCATCGCCCCGCTGCCCCGTGACTTGGGATCGGCGCTGGACGCACTGGCTGCCGATTCGGTGGTCTGCGACGCACTGGGTCCGGTCTTGAGCGCGCAATTCCAGCAACTCAAGCGTGCCGAGTTCAGCGCTTTTGCCCGCCATGTCAGCGACTGGGAGCTGAGCCGCTATGCCGCTGCCTTCTGAACCGCGGCAGGCCG
>JAYVDE010000251.1:0-14685 GCA_043749575.1 Burkholderiaceae bacterium
GACAGCGCCAGCGCCACATAGCTGTTGAAGCGGAAGGCGGTCTGCGCGCCGCTGGCATGCAGCAGCGGGTCGACCCCCGGCAGCCGGCCCAGTGCATAGGCCAGCACGATCCCGGTGCCCACGATGGCCAGCCCGGTGCCGCCGAATTGGGCCATCGCGCCGGGCTGGATCGGGTTGCGCACGATGGCGTTGAACAGCAGGCACGGAAACAGCAGGTAGTACACCAGCAGCTCGGCACCGTCCCACACCGGCCGGTTCAGTGCGGTGTGGCGGCAAATCAGGTAACCCAGCGCAATCAGGGCAAAGTCGGGCAGCAGCAGCAGCAGCAAGTCGGGCATGGCCGGCAGTGTGCCTGCTGGGGTTGCCGCGGCTGATCGCCGCTACAGTTCGCCGCAGCGATTCTTGCGCCGGGCAGGGCCACTGTCAGCCGAGCCCCGGCTAACCGCGTTGAACAGACCATGCCCACCGACCATAGCCTGACCCGCCCCCCCATGATGTGCCGCCGCACACTGCTGCAGCGCGGGTCGGCGCTGCTGCTGGCCATCGCGGCCGCGTTGCTGGCCACCGCTGCGGCGGCCGGCCCTGAAAATCCGATCGGCGGCGTGCGCTTCGAGCCGGCCGTGCAGCTGGCCGGGCAGGGTTTGCAGCTCAATGGCACCGGCCTGCGCGCAGTGGCCTGGTTCAAGGGCTATGCCGCCGGCCTGTACCTGGCGCGGCCGGCGACCAGCACCGATGCCGCGCTGGCGCAGGGTGGCGCCAAGCGCTTGCAGCTGCGCTTGCTGGTCGACGTGCCGGTCGACGAATTTGTCAAGGCCTTCCACAAGGGCGTCGAGCGCAACACCGCCGCCGACCAACAAGCCGCGCTGGCCGAGCGCATGGCCGGCTTCGACGCGCTGCTGCGCCCGCTCGGCACGGTAAAGAAGGGCGACCTCGTCAACCTCGACCTGGTGCCCGGTCTGGGCCTGCTGTGCTGGCACAACGGCCGCCAGCTGGGCCCGGCGATCCCGGGGGACGATTTCTACGCCGCATTGCTGCGCATCTTCCTGGGCGAGCAGCCGGTGGACGCTGCGCTCAAAGCCGGCCTGCTGGGCCGGCGCAGCTGAGCGGCACAACGCCTGCTGCGGGGCACAATTGACCCACTATTTGCATCTGAAGGGCCCACCGCATGAACCCGATCAAACGCACCCTCGTTGGCCTGGCCTTGCTGGCGCCGCTGGCCCTGCCCTTGGCTGCCTGGGCCCAGGCCTACCCCAACAAGCCGGTGCGGCTGATCGTGCCCTTTGCGCCCGGTGGCACCACCGACATCGTGGCCCGCGTGCTGGCTGAGAAAATCGGCCCTGCACTGGGCCAGAACCTGATCGTCGAGAACAAGGCCGGTGGCGGCGGATCAATTGGTGCGGCCGAGATCGCTAAATCGGCGCCCGACGGCTACACGCTGGGCATGGCCACGGTGTCGACCACCGCCGCCAACCCGGCCATCAACCCGAAGATTGCCTACAACCCGTTGACCGACTTCACGGCCATCATCAATGTGGCGGCCACGCCCAACGTGATCGCGGTGCACCCGTCGTTCCCGGCCAGCGATTACAAGGGCTTTCTGGCCGAGCTGAAAAAAAATCCCGGCAAATACAGCTTTGCCAGCTCGGGCACCGGCGGCATCGGCCACCTGCAGATGGAGCTGTTCAAGAACCTGTCGGGCACCTTCGTCACCCACATCCCGTACCGCGGCGCCGGCCCGGCGCTCAACGACACGGTGGCCGGCCAGGTGCCGATCATTTTCGACAACATGCCCTCGGCGCTGCCCTTCATCAAAGACGGCCGCCTGATCGCCATCGTGGTGGCTGCACCGCAGCGCCTGAGCCAGCTGCCCAACGTGCCGACCTTCAAGGAGGTGGGCCTGGAGCCGGTGAACCGCATGGCTTACTACGGCATCCACGGCCCCAAGAACCTGCCCAAAGACGTGGTCGACAAGATCCACGCGGCGGTCAAGAAGACGGTCGAGCTGCCCGAGGTGCGCGCCCGCATCGAGGGCACGGGTTCGCTGGTGGTGGCCAACACGCCAGCCGAATTCGCAGCGCAGACGGCGGCCGAGTTCGAGGTCTACAAAAAGGTCGTGGCGGCGCAGAAGCTCAAGCTGGAGTAAGAGGCTATGAGTTGTTCGATCATGCCCGCTCATCACGCCAATAGGCGCCCGCTCGTCGTTGCAAATGCTCGCCATAGCCAGGCTATGCCTGTGCTTTGCGCCTAGATCGGACTCCTTTTGGCGCGCTGCTCGGTCACGCTCGAGTTCCTCTCAGCCTCTGACCAGCCCGCCCGCAACGCCCGATGCCCCGCGACCTGACCAGCCCCGCGCTGCCGGCGGCCAGCCGGGCGCTGATCAAGCGCTTCGTTGACGCGCTGTGGCTGGAAGACGGCCTGGCGCGGTTGACGCTCGACGCCTACCGGCGTGACCTGACGCTCTACGCCCACTGGCTGGCCGACACCACCGGCCGCAGCATCGAGACCAGCAGCGAGGTCGACTTGCTGGGCTACATCGCCCACCGCCATGCCGGCAGCCGCGCCACCACCGCCAACCGGCGCTTGACGGTCTTCAAGCGGTTTTTCCGCTGGGCGCTGCGCGAGCACCTGGTGAGCGCGGACGCCACGCTGCGCCTGGGCGGCGCACGGCAGGCCTTGCGGGTGCCCAAGGTCCTGTCCGAGGCCCAGGTGGAGGCCTTGCTCGCGGCGCCCGAGGTCGGCCACCCGCTGGGGCTGCGTGACCGCGCGATGCTCGAGCTGATGTACGCCAGCGGCCTGCGGGTGAGCGAACTGGTCGGCATCGCCAGCGTGCGGGTGGGCTTGGGTGAAGGGGTTTTGCGGGTGATCGGCAAGGGCAGCCAGGAGCGGCTGGTGCCCTTCGGCGACGAGGCCGGCGACTGGATCCAACGCTACCTGGACCAGTCCCGCGAGGCCATCCTGGGCGGCCAGCGCAGCGATGCGCTGTTCGTCACCGCGCGCGGCGGGCCGATGACGCGGCAGATGTTCTGGACCCTGGTCAAGCGCCATGCCGCCACCGCCGGCATCACCGCACCGCTGTCGCCGCACACGCTGCGCCATGCCTTCGCCACCCATCTGTTGAACCACGGCGCCGATCTTCGGGCGGTGCAGATGTTGCTGGGCCATGCCGACATCGCCACGACCACGATCTACACCCATGTGGCGCGTGAGCGGCTGCGCGCGCTGCATGCCAAGCACCACCCGCGGGGCTGAGGGCGCCGGCCGGATGGGCCCGATGGGCTGGGTGGGCTGGGTGGGCTGGGTGGGCTGGGTGGGCCGGGCGCAACGCCGACCCCAGGCAGAACCGGATAGCGATCAAGCTCGGCAAGCGCCAAGCTCGGCGGTTTGCAAAATCCCTCAACAATTTTCATGGAGACGGTCTGATGATTTTTACGCGCACGTTGTTCACCCTTGCCGCCACCCTGGCTGCGGCCCCGGCCTGGTCAGAGGGCTACCCCACCCGGCCGATCACCCTGGTGGTGCCGTTTGCCGCCGGCGGCCCCACCGACGTGGTGGCCCGCGCGCTGAGCATTCCGATGGGCAAGGCGCTGGGCCAGACCGTGATCGTCGAGAACAAGGTGGGCGCTGGCGGCACGGTGGCGGCTGGCACCGTGGCGCGCGCCACGCCCGACGGCTACACCTTCCTGATCCACCACAACGGCATGGCCACCGCGCCAGCGCTGTACCGCAAGCTGAGCTACAACCCGCTGACCGATTTCGAGTACGTCAGCCAGGTGATCGACGTGCCGATGACGCTGATCGCCCGCAAGGACTTGCCGGCCAAGAACTTTCCCGAACTGCTAGCCTACCTGAAGGCCAACGGCGACAAGGTCAACCTCGCGCATGCCGGCCTGGGCGCGGTGTCGCACTTGTGCGGCATGGTGTTCCGCCAAGCGGTGGGCGTCGATCTGACCACCGTGCCCTACAGCGGCACCGGCCCGGCGATGCAGGCGCTGCTGGGTGGCCAGGTCGACCTGCTGTGTGACCAGACGACCCAGACCGTGCCGCAGATCAAGGCCGGCTCGGTGCGCTTCTACGGCGTGACCACCGCGCACCGTGTCAAGGTGCTGCCCGACGCCCCCACACTGGCCGAGCAAGGCCTGAAGGGCTTCGAGGTGGTGGTCTGGCATGGCATCTACGCCCCCAAGGGCACGCCCAAGGAAGCCACCGAGAAGTTCAACGCCGCCCTGCGCACGGCGCTGAAAGACCCGGTCGTGGCCGCTCGCCTGGCCGACCTGGGCGCCGAATCGGTGCCCGACAGCAAGCTCACACCCGAAGGCCTGCGCAGCTGGCTGAAGCAGGAGACCGAGCGCTGGGGGCCGGTGATCAAGGCGGCGGGGGTGTACGCCGACTGATGAAAGCCGGCGCCATGCCCGCTGACTTGCCAAATAGTGTGCGCTCAGCTCGATCTGCTACCGCCTCCCCCCGAATTCAGGGGGCGCCGCCCGCTCAGAGTGCCCGTCCTGGCTCTCTACAATCCCGGTAGTTCAGCGCCGCATCCGGCCTGTCAAGGATCAGAGAATGCAATCCAACCCGCCTCCCGAGCAGGACGCTTCGCTCCCGACCGAGACAGTGGTCACTGCCACAAGTGACACCGCCACCAGCCGCCGCGCCTGGATGCGCCGTGGCGCGGTCGCAGTCTCGCCGGTCGTCGTCAGTCTGGTCAGCGCGCCGGTGCAAGCGGCGGGGGTCTGTGTGTTGCCGTCGGGGTATATCTCGGCCACCACTTTTGCCAGCCGCCATCCGGGTGCGGTGGTGTGTGTCACGTCGGGCCCCAATTTCTGGCAGGCCAATTTCGCGTCCCCGCCTTGGCCCGGCGGTACGACCACGGCTATTTTCACGGCTGTGTTCGGTGTTGCTGCGGGTGTCGAGACCGGCCTCACAGCCACTATGACGCTCAAAGACGTGCTGGACGGCAGCTTTTCGCTGCTGGCGAAATACAGCATCGCTGCCTACCTGAACGCCATGGCCGGAACGTCGGGTTTCCCGGCTGCGATCACGGCCGCCGCGGCAGTCGGTATCTACAAGTCCTACCGCGGCGGCCCTTTCAGCTCGTTGCTGGTTCCGGGCTGGACCGAGGCGCAGACGGTGGCCTGGCTGCAAGTTCTGATGACCTGATGTCGCTGGGTGTTCCAGCGTGACGCTGATGCACGGCGTCCCCTTGTGCTACCGCATCGCGCCCGACCTGCACATGCGTCGCCTGGACGACGCGGTAGTGTTGTATCTGACTGAGCGCTTCGAAACGCACCTGATCGATGATGCCGGCGGGCAGGTGTTGGAGGCGGTGCAGCAGATGCAAGATGCAGCGAAACCCTGTTCGATGCCAGCCCTTTACGCCTGGCTGGTGGCCGACACGGGCCAGGACACCGCCGCGCACCTTGTGGCAGCGCCCGAGGCTGAGGCTGAGGCCGTGCTGATGCCGCTGCTCAGCGAGTTGGTGCGCGTCGGCGCGTTGACTACGCAGGCGTGCTGACGCTGTCATCGCTGCCTGCGGGCGAGCTGGCGCGGCGCCTGCACGGGCCGGGTTTGCGTCTGCGCACCGGCCCGCTGGTGTTTTGTATTCGTTCCAAGGTGGCCCAGGTGCAGCACGGACTGGCGGCGCTGTACGGTGCGCACACTGTTGATGAGCCCGGTGGTTTTGCTGATTTCCACGTCTCGATTGATCGCCCCAAGGGGCTGCGTCGCTGGCTGCGGCCGCAGTTGTTCTTCGGCATCGAAGGCGAAAGCCCGTTTGCGCCCTTGCCCGGCAACCAAGGCTTGCCGATGCTGGAATGGGGGCTGAACTGGTGTATCACCGGTCATTGCCATCAGTATTTAATCTTGCATGCGGCGGTGCTCGAGCGCGGCGGCCGGGCGCTGGTGATGCCCGCGCCCTCGGGTTCGGGAAAAAGCACGTTGTGTGCGGCACTGTTGTTTCACGGCTGGAGACTGCTGTCCGACGAGTTGGCGCTCATCGAGCCCACTACCGGCTTGCTGGTGCCGCTGCCGCGGGCGGTGAGCCTGAAGAACGCGTCGATCGAAGTCATCCAGAGTTTTGCCGGCGACGCGATGCGCTTTGGATCGGTCGTGCGTGACACCAGCAAGGGCCGCGTGGGTCACTTTGCGCCGCCGCTTGACGCCGTGCAGCGGGGCTCCGAGCGCGCACTGCCGGGCTGGATCGTGTTCCCGCGCTTCGAGGCTGGCGCGCCGGCCGATCTTGCGCCGCTGCCACGCGGCCAGACGCTGATGCGGCTGATCGACAACGCCTTCAACTACAACGTGCACCGGCACGTGGGCTTCGAGGCCTTGGCCAACCTGGTGCAAGCCAGTGCCTGCTACAGCTTCCACTACAGTGACCTGTTACAGGCCGTGGCCTTGTTCGACCGCATGGCCGACGGCGCAGCGCCCGCGCTGGTCGCGCGCTCGGCTGCATGACCGCCGCCCGCCGCGACTGGGCTGGCTGGGCCTTGCGCAACAGTCAGCAACTGTCTGGATTGTCCGCAGCCCAGTGGGAGCCGGTGATCCGGCAAGCGCGGCGTGCTGACGTGTTGGCCCGCATCGCCGTGCAAATTCAGACCACGGGCGGGCTCGATGCGGTGCCGGCAGCACCCCGTGCCCACTTGCTGGCGGCGTTGCAGCTGTGGCGAGCCCAGCAGCAGGAGGTGCGCCTTGAGGCCGCATTCATCGCCCAGGCGTTGCGCTCGCAAGGCGTGCCGGTGGTGCTGCTCAAGGGCGCGGCCTATGTGTTGGCCGATCTGCCAGCGGCCCAGGGTCGGCACTTTGCCGACATCGATATTCTGGTGCCCAGGGCCGCACTGGCCGAGGTCGAGGGCGCGCTGCGGCTGGGCGGCTGGATGGGGAGTCATCTGGACGCTTACGACCAGCGCTATTATCGGCAATGGATGCATGAGCTGCCGCCGATGACGCATTTGCGGCGCGGCACCACGCTTGATGTGCACCACAACATCTTGCCGATCACGGTGCGGCGCCCGCCCGATGCCCTGCTGCTGTTGGCCCAGGCGCGGCCGTTGCCGGCGCAGCCGGGCCTGTGGGTGCTGGCGCCGGCCGACATGGTCCTGCACAGCATGGCGCACCTGTTCCACAACGACGACCTGAGCCATGGCTTGCGTGACCTGTCGGATCTGGATTTGCTGCTGCGTCACCATGGCGTCGAAGGCGATTTCTGGTCGCAATTGCTGGCGCGCGCCAGCCTGTTGCACCTGACGCGGCCGCTGGCCTACGGGCTGTGGGCGACACGGCAGCTGTTGGGCACGCCGGTGCCTGAGGCGGTGCTTGCGCAAGCCGAGCAAGATTCGGCTGGTTGGGGACGGGCGGCCATGCACTGGCTGTGGCGGCGCGCGCTGCGCAGCCCGCATGTCGATGCCGCAATGCCGGGCACTGGCTTGGCTCACTTCGCGCTCTACCTGCGGGCCCACTGGCTGCGCATGCCCCCGCTGATGCTGGTCCGGCATCTCAGCATCAAGGCCTGGAAGCGGCTGACTGCCAAGCCAGCGCCTGCAGTAGTGGCAGTGGCCATGCCACCGCTCGGCCCACCGGAGGGTTGAGCCTCAGCGAGCGGGCGCTGCGCCGCCGCCACCTGCCACGCCTTCGAGCCAGGCCAGCTCAGTCTCGCTGAACCCCGCCGCCCTTCTCGCCGACAGATTGAACGGCCCGCGCAGGCGCGGCGCGGCATAGCGCAGCACCAGCTGCGGGTACAGCGCCTCGGCGTCCAGCCCGTCGCGCGTGCACAGCCAGCCATACCAGCGGTTGCCGATCACCACATGGCCGATCTCGTCGCGCAGGATGATGTCCAGGATGGCCACCGCGGCCAAATCGCCGGCTTGGCGCAGCTTGGCCTGGATCGGCGGCGTGGCGTCGAGCCCGCGGGCCTCCAGCGTTCGCGGCACCAGCGCCATGCGGGCGACGATGTCGCCGGCAGTGGCTTCGACCATCTGCCACAGGCCATCGTGGCCGTCGAAATCGCCGTAGTCGTGGCCCAGGGTTTGCAAGTGGCCGCGCAGCAGCGTGAAGTGCAGCGCCTCCTCGGCGGCCACCTGCAGCCAGTCGAGGTAATAGGCCTCGGGCATGCCGGCGAAACGCCAGACAGCGTCGAGCGCCAGGTTGATGGCGTTGAACTCAATGTGGCAGATCGCGTGGATCAGCGCGGCGCGGCCTTCCAGCGTGAAAGGTGATCGGCCCGGCACCTGCTTGGCCGGCACCAGGCGGGGCAGGGCGGGGCGGCCGGGCAGACCGGCAGGCACCGGGATTTGGGCCTGTGTGTTCAAGGCCGCGATACCGTGGCGCGCGGCGCCCAAAAGCGCGGTGGCCGCGGCCACCTTGGTGGCCGGGTCGATGATCGCCAGCGCGTCCAGGGCGCAGGCTCGCAGTTCAGTCACTTGCATCCCTAGAATCATAGGCTTTGCCGTTGCCAGCCTGGCCGCGTTGCCGCGCTCCCGCGTTGCCGCGCCGCCGCCAATGCCGCACCTCCAATTTCAGGACACCCCATGGCCATCTACCAGCTTGAAGACGAAGCCCCCGACGTACATCCCACCGCCTGGGTGGCCGACAGTGCCGAGGTGATGGGCCGGGTCACGCTGGCCGAAAACGCCAGCGTCTGGTACGGCGCCGTGCTGCGTGGTGACAACGACCACATCACCATTGGCGCCAACAGCAACGTGCAGGAAGGCTGCGTGTTGCACACCGACCACGGCAAGCCGCTGGTTGTCGGCCAGGGGGTGACCATCGGCCACCAGGTGATGCTGCACGGCTGCACCATCGGCGACTGCTCGCTGATCGGCATCCAGAGCGTGGTCCTCAACGGCGCGCGCATCGGCCGCAACAGCATGGTCGGCGCCGGCTCGCTGGTGACCGAGGGCAAGGAATTCCCCGATGGCGTGCTGATCGTCGGCTCGCCGGCCAAGGTGGTGCGCGAGCTCACGCCTGAGCAGATTGCCGGTCTGCAGGCCAGTGCCCTGCACTACGTGGCACAGCAGCAGCGCCATGCCCGGGCGCGCAAACGCCTGGACTGAGCGCGCCCAGCCCATGGACCAATTGCACAAATTTCTGTTCGAGGGCCTGCCGGTGCGCGGCATGTTGGTGCGCCTGGACACCAGCTGGCGTGAGCTGCTGCAGCGCCGCCGCAGCGCCAGCGACGGTGGCCACGCCTTCGCCGCGCCGGTGCGCGCCTTGCTGGGCGAGATGGCGGCGGCCAGCGTGCTGATGCAAGCCAGTCTGAAGTTCAACGGCGCGCTGATCCTGCAGATGCAGGGCGACGGCCCGGTCAAGCTGGCGGTTGCCGAGACCTTGCCCGACCTGAGTTTCCGGGCCACCGCCAAAGTGGTGGGCGAGGTGGCCGCCGACGCGCAGCTGGAGGCGATGCTCAACCTGCACGGCCAGGGCCGCTGCGCGATCACGCTCGACCCGCTAAACCGTTTGCCCGGCCAGCAGCCCTACCAGGGCGTGGTGCCGCTGCACGGTGACCAGCGCGAGCCGTTGCAGCAACTCAGCCAGGTGCTGGAGCACTACATGCTGCAGTCCGAGCAGCTCGACACCCGGCTGGTGCTGGCCGCCAACGACGAGGTGGCCGCCGGCCTGCTGATCCAGCGCATGCCCATGGCCGGCAGCGGCAATCTCGCCGGCAGCGGCAATCTCGCCGGAGCCGTCAACTTGGCCGGTGAGCTGTGGATCAGTGCCGACGAGGACCAGATCGGCCGCAACGAGGACTACAAGCGCATCGCCCTGCTGGCCGGCACCCTGACGGCCGACGAGTTGCTGACGCTGCTGCCCGAGCAGCTGATGCACCGGCTGTTCTGGCAAGAGACGCTGCGGGTGTTCGAGCCGCAGGCGCCGCGCTTTGCCTGCCGTTGTTCACGCGACCGGGTGACCGGCATGCTGCGTGGGCTGGGGGCCGACGAGGTGCTGTCGCTGGTCGCCGAGCGTGGCGAGGCCGAGGTGGGTTGCGATTTCTGCGGTGCGATGTACCGCTTCGATCCGGTCGACGTGGGCGAGCTGTTCACGCCCGGGCACACCTCGCCGCCGTCGTCGGGCCAGTTGCAGTAGGGCCCTCTCAGGCGCTGTAGCTGCCGCCGTGGTGCAGCGGCTCGGTCAAGCCGCTGGCGGTGTAGACCTTGCCCACCGGCGACGCGCCGGGCATCAGCACGTCGATCGCGCGATCAAGCGCGGCGGTGGCGCGGGCCAGGGCCTCGCGTTGCCGTGCCAGCTGCGCGCTGGCCCGTGCCAGGCGCAGGCGCATCGGCTCGGGTACCCCGCCGTGGCGTGCGGCGTGCATGAAACATACAACCGCGCGGGCCAGCGCCCGGTGCAGCTCGTGCGCTTGTTGCTCGATCACCTGCACATCGCGTTCGCGCAGCGAATCGGCCAAGGCGCCCAGACGAAGCTCGACCTGGGCCACCAGGGGTTCGAGGTCGCTGGCGTCCGGCAGGCCAGCCGGCGCGTCGCGGCGCGGGTCGGCAGTAGGTTGCGGCATGCCGTTGGCAGGCTCAGGGCTTGCCGACGCTGCCCAGCAATTCCTGGGCGTTGGCGATCAGCTTGTCAGCGATCGCCTCGGGATTGACCTTGAACTGGCCGTTGCGGATGGCGTCGGAGATGCGCTGCACCTTGGCGGTGTCGAACACCGCCTCGGTGCTGCCCGCGGCAAGCTCCGTCACGGTGGGCGACAACGCGACCTTGGCGCTGGGTTCGACCCCGCTGGCAGCGGCAGGCGCCGCGGGTGTGGCGGCGGCGCCTGATTTGCGCTCGCCGACGGCCGGCGTGACCGACGTGTTTTCAAGATGACCGATCTTCATGGTGGACTCCAGCAGTGGGGGTCATGACAAGCGACCCTGAGACATGCTCGGGGTATCGGCCCGCCCAACCAGGACTTTAGGGCTTGGTGTTCGAAATTCTGCCAGAGGCCCCGTTCGAGGGCGATGGCTGGCCATTTCGGGCTGGATCGATGGGCCCTCACAGCGCCACCTCAACTTGCCGTTCGCCGGTGGCGACCCCGGTGACGATACGCCCGCCGCCCAAGCGCACCTGGGCGTTGCGGCCCGCGGTACCCGGCCCCAGGGCCTGGCCTTCGCCACTGATCGAGAAGCCGCTGCCGACCGCGACCACCCGCACGGTGTCGCCGGCATTGAAGTACAGCAGCACTTTCAGGTCGCCACTGCGCAGCGTGTCGCCGGCGGCCAGGCCGCGCTGCAGCGTGCGGCCGATCGCGTCGGGCAGCTGGCCCATGGCGGCATCGACGCGGGCGGCGAGGTCGACTTCGGCGGTTTGAAGATGCTGAGCCAGCAGCACGGTGCCGACCGGCAGCGCGGTGCGTGCCACCAGGGCCGGTGCCCACACCTTGACCTGCATCGGCAGGGTCACACGCCAGGCGGTGGTGCCCTTGGCGCAGCGCAAGCCGATGCGGGTGGCGCCCAGCGGGCGGGCGCCCGGCGGCAAGAACGGCACGATCTGCTCGCAGGGCGCCAGCACCAGCCGCGGGTCGAGCCGGCCCACGACCACCTCGACACGCGGCGGGCTGGCCGAGGTGGGCCACAGCAGCTTGGCGGCGTCGCCGGCCAGTTGCCGCAGCTCGGCTGCCAGGGCGTCGGGCAGGGCCGCAGGCAGGGCAGGCAGGGCGGACGCGGGCGCGGCCTGCGCCAACACGGCCAGGTGGGCCGCGCACAGGCCGGCCGCGAGCCAGACGCCGCGCAGCGTCGAGCTGCGCAATGGCCGGCCACGCCAGGCGGCATGCACCTGCGCAAGTGCGCTCGGACGGGTTACGAGCAGTTTGTTCACGGCCCCGATGTTGTGCCTTGGGCGCCGGGCGGGGTGGGCCGAAATGCCCTGTGTCCTGCCCTTTGTTCGGGCTCATGTTCGGCTGGGGCCTGCCCACAATCCCATCACATCGACACCCGTGGCCTTGTGGTCAGCGAAAGGGGCCGTGCATGCAACGACTGACTGACGCGCTTGAATTTCAATCCCAGGCCCTGGTGCTGCGGGCCGAGCGCCAGCGCTTGATCGCCAGCAACATCGCCAACGCCGACACGCCGGGTTACCAGGCGCGGGAGCTGGACTTCGCCAACGCGCTGCGCCAGGCCTCGGGCGCTGACAGCGGCCGCGGCATGGCCACTACCCACGTCGGCCACGCGACCGGTGTGCAGAGCCTGGGTGAAGAACCCGGGCTGCTGTACGCCCGCCACAGCCAGGACACGATCGACCGCAACACGGTCGACCTGGACCGCGAACGCGCCAGCTTCGCCGACAACAGCGTGAAGTACGAAGCCACGCTGCGCTTCATCAACGGCAGCGTGCGGTCGATGCTCGATGCCATGAAAAGCGCGAACCAGGGTTGATGAATGCACACGTTTAGCAAAACGCGCCGGGTCTACCGCCGGGCCGTCATGGGTCAGAGGCCTCCGGTCGCCAAGCCGGCCCGCATCCCCTCGGGGGCTGAGCCCGGACATGAACAGTCCGGTGGACTGTTCGTGCCTGGTGAAGGGCTGGGCCATCAGGCCCAGCGCGGCCCGCAAGGCCGGCCGGTGTTCTCACCGGACGAGGGGCTGACATGAGCATGTTCAAGATCTTCGACGTCTCTGGCAGCGCGGCCAGCGCGCAGACCCAGCGGCTGAACGTGGTCGCCAGCAACCTGGCCAATGCCGACACCGTGGCCGGGCCCGATGGCAAGGCCTACAAGGCGCGCCAGGTGGTGTTCCAGACCCTGATGATGGGCGAGGCCACCTCGGCCGGCGTGCAGGTGACCGACGTGATCGAGAGCGGCGACCCCGGCCGCCGCGTGCTCGACCCCAAACACCCCAGCGCCGACGCCGAGGGCTACGTGACTTACAGCAACGTCAGTCCGATCGAAGAAATGGTCAACATGATCTCGGCCTCACGCTCGTACCAGAACAATGTCGAAGTGATGAACACGGCCAAAGGCCTGCTGTTGAAGACCTTGCAGATGGGCCAGTCGTGATGCACTACGTTCAGCCCAGGAGCCCCGCATGAGCACCATCACTTCGTCTGCCACCACCGGCGTTGCCGGCCTCCCTTCCAGCCTGACCAAGCCAGGTGCGGCGGCCACCGCCACCACGGCCCAGGAGGCCAGCGACCGCTTCCTGAAACTGCTGGTCACCCAGCTGAAGAACCAGGACCCGATGAACCCGATGGACAACGCGCAGATGACCTCGCAGATGGCGCAGATCAGCACCGTCAGCGGCATCGAGAAGCTCAACGGCACGGTCGAGGGGCTGACCCACCAGTTTGTGCAGATGCAGGCGATGCAGGGCGCCTCACTGGTGGGCAAGGACGTGATCCTCAAGGGCGACAAGCTCTCGGTCAGCGGTGGGGTGGCTGGGGGCGTGTTCCAGGTGGACGCCGCCGCCACGAGCGTAAAGGCCGACATCCTGAGCCCCGCCGGCCAGGTGGTGGACAGCTTGAACCTGGGCGCCCAGACCGCCGGCCGGCATGAATTTGTCTGGCCCGGCGGCAGCGCAGTGAGTGAGGCGGCCGGTTACCGCTTCCGCATCACGGCGGCCAGCGGCAGCACGCCGGTGGGCAGCACCACGCTGATGCGCGACAAGGTGGACGCCGTCAACACCAATGGCGCAGCGCTGACCCTGGAGCTGCTGCGCAATGGCCAGGTGCCGTACTCGGCCATCGCCGCCGTCGATTGAATGATTTACCGGTTGATCGAGTCATGTGTGCGCGGCCGCCCGCAGGCGCCGCGCTGCGTCGTTTACCAGCAGGAGTGATGCAATGAGTTTTCAGCAAGGTGTCTCGGGCTTGAATGCCGCCGGTCGCAACCTGGATGTGATCGGCAACAACGTGGCCAATGCCAGCACCGTTGGGGCAAAGTCGTCCCGCGCCGAATTTGCCGATATTTTCGCCCGCACCTCCAGTGGTAGCAGCGGCAGTGTGGGCCTGGGCGTGAGCGTGGGGTCGGTGGCGCAGCAGTTTTCGCAGGGCACGATTTCATCCAGCACCAATGCGCTGGATGTGGCCATCAATGGCGCAGGATTCTTCCAGATCCAAGATGCCAACGGCAGCATGATGTACACCCGCAACGGCCAGTTCCGGGTTGATCGTGACGGCTTTGTGTCCAATTCCAAGGGCGAAAAGCTGGTGGGTATTCCGGTCACTTACCAAGCCGGACAGATACCGGGCAAAGCGCAGCCGCTGCAATTGCCTACCGCTGGTACGGCGCCCAAGGTCACCAGCAAGATCACGCTCGAGATCAATTTGGACGCACGCAGCAAGATTTTTGATCCGACCACCACGCCAGTCAATTTTTCTGACGCCAGCACGTACAACAACTCGACCTCGCTGAATGTGTATGACAGCAAAGGCCAGTCGGTGGCCATGACGTACTTCTTTCAAAAAACCGGGCCTGACGCATGGAGCGTGTACGGCGCGGCCAATGGTGAACCTTTGAATCCTGATGGCGCTGGCAAGCCCCAGACCATCACACTGGTGACTTTTGCCGGCAACGGCCGTGCGCCATTGATGCCCACAGATGTGTTGTCGATTGACATCCCCAGCACCGGCGCCGGCAGCGCCGTGGTGACGCAACCCATCGTTGGCGTGGCCCTCGACATGACCCGCCTGACCCAGTTTGGCGCACCGTTTGGCCCCACTGCCTTGTCGCAAGACGGCTTTACGGCCGGCCGCCTGGACTCGATTGCC
>JAYVDE010000252.1:0-5788 GCA_043749575.1 Burkholderiaceae bacterium
GCTGGTGGTGGGAAGACGAGGCCGCCAGGGAATGCGGTTTACACGCCAAACCAAATCCACTGGAGGAAAGCACGACATGAACGCCCGCACCGAACCCACCTTGCTGGCGCAGCTCAGCAACCTGCATCTGGATGCGCTCGAAGAAGAAACCATTTTCATAATGCGCGAAGTAGCCGCCGCCTTTGAGCGTCCTGCGCTGCTGTTCTCGGGCGGCAAGGATTCCTGCGTGGTGCTGCGGCTGGCCGAAAAGGCCTTCAAGACCCGCCTGGATCCACAAGGTCGCGGCAAGGATTTCAAGGGCAAATTGCCGTTCCCGCTGCTGCACGTAGACACCGGCCACAACTTTCCAGAGGTGATCACCTTTCGCGATCAACGGGTCGCCGAGATGGGCGAGCGCCTGGTCATCGGCCACCTCGAAGACAGCATGAAGCGCGGCACCGTGCGGCTGGCGCACCCGCTCGAATCGCGCAATGGCCACCAGACGGTGACCTTGCTCGAAGCGATCGAGGAGCACCGCTACGACTGCCTGATCGGTGGCGCGCGGCGCGACGAGGAGAAAGCCCGCGCCAAGGAGCGCATCTTCAGCCACCGCGACAGCTTCGGCCAGTGGCAGCCCAAGGAACAGCGGCCCGAGCTGTGGACGCTGTTCAACACCCGCCACCGGCCGGGTGAACACTTCCGCAGCTTCCCGATCAGCAACTGGACCGAACTCGACGTCTGGCTCTACATCGCCCGCGAGAACATCCCGCTGCCGGGGCTGTACTTCTCGCACCAGCGCCAAGTCATCCGCCGCAAGGGCTTGCTGGTGCCGCTGACCGAGGTGACGCCACCCGAGGACGGCGAAACCGTGGAGACCGCCACCGTGCGCTTTCGCACCGTGGGCGACATGACCTGCACCTGCCCGGTGGAAAGCGACGCCGCCACCGCCGCCGACATCGTCGCCGAGACGCTGACCGTGACGGTGAGCGAACGCGGCGCCACCCGGATGGACGACCGCACGTCTGAGGCGTCGATGGAACGCCGCAAGAAAGAAGGGTATTTCTGACATGAGCGCCACCCTGCAATCGCCGCCACTCGCGGTGACCTCGCCCGTAACCGCCGCCGCACCGGCGCCGGTGGCTGACCACCGTGCGCTGCGCTTCCTCACCGCCGGCAGCGTTGACGATGGCAAGAGCACGCTGATCGGCCGCTTGCTGTTCGAGAGCCAGGCCATCCTGGCCGACCAGCTCGACACCTTGACGAAGCGCGCCGCCGGCGAGCCGATCGACTTGTCGCTGTTGACCGACGGCCTGGAGGCCGAGCGCGAGCAAGGCATCACGATCGACGTGGCCTACCGCTACTTCGCCACCCGCCACCGCAAGTTCATCATTGCCGACGCGCCGGGCCACGAGCAGTACACCCGCAACATGGTCACCGCCGCCGCCGGCAGCGATGCCGTGGTGGTGCTGGTCGACATCACCAAGATAGCTTGGCAGGCGGCCAAGGTCGGCGCGGCCGGCGAGCCCAGCGATACGGTCCCGCTGCTGCCCCAGACCCGTCGCCACACCATGCTGGCCCACCTGCTGCGGGTGCCCAGCATCGTCTTCGCGGTCAACAAGCTTGACGCGGTCGACGATCCGCAGGCGGCCTTCGAAGCTGCCCGCAAGGCCTTGCTGGCCTTTGCCGCCGACGCCGGCATCAGCACGGTGGCCGGCATCATCCCGCTCAGCGCGCTGCGCGGCGACAACGTCACCATCCCGCTCGACGCGCCCTGGTACAAGGGCCCCAGCCTGCTGCAACTGCTGGAGCGGCTGCCGACCACCCAAGAGCGCACCGAGGGCGCGCTGCTGCAACCGGTGCAATACGTCGCCCGCGACGAGGCCGAGGCCGGCCACGATGCCAAGGGCGCCGGCCACCAGCCGCGGGTGTTCTGGGGCCGCATCGCCCACGGCAGCGTGAAGGCCGGCGATGCGGTGCAGGTCTTCCCCAGCGGCGAACAGGCGGTGGTGGCCGAGGTGCGCCGCGCCGGCAGCACGGTCGAGTCGTCGCAGGCCGGCGAATCGGCCGGCATCGTGCTCGACCGCTAGCTCGACATCTCGCGCGGCGACTGGATCGCCAGCCCCGGCAGCCTGCAGCCGTCGCAGCGCTTCACCGCCACGCTGGCCTGGCTGGACACCGAGCCCGCCGCCATTGGCCGCAAGTACTGGGTGCGCCACGGCAACCGCTGGGTGCAGGCGCGCATCAGCGCCATCAAGCACAAGCTCGACATCCACACGCTGGCGCCGCTGGACGCCCACGAGCTGGCCGTCAACGAGATCGGCGAAGTGACGCTCGAGCTGCAGCAAGCGCTGCCGGTCGAAGCCTACGCCAGCAACCGCGTCGGCGGCGCGCTGATCGTCGTCGACCCGGCCAGCAACCGCACCAGCGGCGCGCTGCTGGTCAAGGCACCGGCCTGATCCGCTGATCGACTGCACCCCGTGGCTGCCATGACCGACACCGCCCACGTGGTCTTCATCGGCGCCGGCCCGGGTGAGGCCGACCTCATCACCGTTCGCGGCGCGCGCCGGCTGGCCCAGGCGCAAGTCGTGCTGTTCGACGCGCTGACCGACCCGGCGCTGCGCGATCTGGCGCCCACCGCCGAATGGTTGGATGTCGGCAAACGCGGCTTTGGCCACGCCACCGGGCAGGCGGCGATCAACGCCCTGCTGCTGGATGCCGCCCACCGCCATGCCCGGGTGGTGCGGCTGAAGGGCGGCGACCCCAGCATCTTCGGCCGGCTCGAAGAAGAACTGGCCACGCTGCGCGGCCACGGCATCACTTGCGAGGTGGTGCCGGGTATCAGCGCCGCGCTGGCCGCGGCGGCTCTTACCCAACGGCCGCTGACCCGCCGCGGCAGCGGCCGCAGCGTGAGCCTGACCACCGCGATGACCCACCTGGGCACGCTGCAAGCCAGCCGCACCGCCGACACCGAGGTCTTCTACATGGCCGGCCGCCAACTGGCAGCGCTGTCGTTGAAGCTGCGCGAGGCCGGCTGGCCCGCTGACACGCCGGCCAGCGTGGTCTCGAACGCCGGCTGGCCCGACGCCCGCTGCACCGACCACACGGTGGCCACCTTGGCCGATGCCACCGCGCCGCATGCCGACCGCCCGGCCGTGGTAACCGTGGGCGCCGGCGCGCTGGCAGTCGGCACGAACGCCGCGGACACCACGGACACCACGGATGTCACCGCCAAGACCCCATGCCCTGAGCGGCATCAAGCCGGCCGCCAAGACCCCGCCGCTTAAAATCACACGTTTCCTCCGCCGCCTGGGCTTTGCCGCCCGGGCGCGGGGGCTGGATTTCCCTCAAACCGCCAATCCCTCATGACCCACGTCGTCCTCGAATCGTGCATCCGCTGCAAATACACCGACTGTGTCGATGTCTGCCCGGTCGATTGTTTCCGCGAAGGCCCCAACATGCTGTCCATCGACCCCGATGAGTGCATCGATTGCGCGGTGTGCATCCCTGAGTGCCCGGTCAACGCGATCCTGCCCGAGGAAGACGTGCCCGGCGACCAAATCGCCTTCATCAAGCTGAACGCCGATCTGTCGCTCAAATGGCCCAGCATCACCAAGCGCAAGGCGCCACCGGCCGACGCCGATGACTGGAAAGACCGCAAGGACAAGCTGTCCGAGCTGATCCGCTGAGCTGCTGATCCGCTGAACGACTTGCCCGGCAACCCGCAGACCACCGTGATGCCCAGCCTGCCCAACAGCGCACCCGGCAGCGCACCCGACAACGCTGAACACAGCGCCATTGAATGCGATGCGCTGGTCATCGGCGCCGGGCCGGTGGGGCTTTTCCAGGTTTTCCAGCTGGGTCTGCAAGACATCCGCGCCCACGTCGTCGACGCGCTACCCGAAGCCGGCGGCCAGTGCATCGAGCTCTACGCCGACAAGCCGATCTACGACATCCCGGCAGTGCAGGTTTGCACCGGGCGTGAGCTGGTGCAGCGGCTGCTGCAGCAGCTGGCGCCGTTTGCGCCGCAGTTCCACTTTGGCCAACAAGTCACGGCGCTGGCAGTGCGTGACGACGGCCGCTTCGACCTGCAGACCAGCGCGGGCACCTGCTTCGTCGCCCGCACGGTGTTCATCGCCGCCGGCGTCGGCGCCTTCCAGGCCCGCGCCTTGAAGGTCGAGGGCGCTGAAATCCATGCCGGCCGCAACTTGCTGTACCGCAGGCCTGGCGCCGAGGTCTCGGCTGAGCGCCACGTGCTGGTGGTCGGTGGGGAAGAGGCTGCGGTGCAAGCCGTGCTGGAACTGGCCGAACGGTCGACCGAACCTTCAACCGAACCCGCGGCCGAATCTGTGGCCGCCCGCGCGTCGTCACGGCCGGCTTCGATCACGCTGCTGCACCGCCGCCGCGCGCTGACCGCAGACCCCGGCTTGCTGCAGCGCCTACAAGCCCTGATCGACGCCGGCACCGTGCGCTTCGAAGTCGGCCAGGTGCTGGGCCTGGAAGCCGACATCGACGACCCGCTGCGCCTGGTCGCCGCCACGGTGGTCGCTGAAGACGGCAGCAGCCACCGCTGGCCGATCAACCTGGTGCTGGCCTTTTTGGGCCTCAGCCCCAAGCTGGGGCCGGTGGCGCAGTGGAGCCTGGCGCTGGAACGGCGGCAAGTCGTCGTCGATGCCGCGCACTTCGAGACCAGCCTGCCGGGCATCCATGCGGTGGGCGATGTGGTCACCTACCCGGGCAAGAAGAAGCTGATCCTCTGCGGCTTTCACGAGGCCACGCTGGCGGCCTTTGCCGCTGCAGCGCGGCTGCGACCCGAGCAGCCGGTGCTGCTGCAATACACCACCACCAGCCCGCGCCTGCACCAGCTGCTGGGCGTGACCACACCCGACCGCTGAACCACCGGTACCGGTGGTACCGGTGGTACCGGTGGTACTGGCGGGCCAAGCCGGGTCGGCTGGCAACACGCGTACATAATCCGTTCGTCGGTGGCGCCCCAAGGCCACCGTCACTTCGCTAGGGGTGTTGTGCCGCGCAAGCGGTACGACTGAGACAGTCCCTTTGAACCTGTTTGAGGCGCGCCGACCGTGCGCCTCAAAGTCCCCGCAAGGGGGCTGAGGTAATCCTCGCGCAGGGAAGCAGCCTGATTCGGCCCACGGGTTCTCCGTGCGTGCCCTCCAGTGTTTGCCCACCTGCCATCGCAATGAAGGCACCGCAATGGCATTCCGTTCCCGATCTTTCCGCCCGCCGCTGGCGCGGCACCGCTGGCATCCGCTGGCCCACGCCGCACTGCTGCTGGCGGCCTGGCCGGCACAGTCGCAAACTGCGGCGGGCCCTGGCACCCAAACCGTCACGGTGAGCGGCCGCAACGCCAACGCCTCGATCTCGCTCGCCGGCTTTGGCGATGTGCCCCTGAGCCGTGCACCGTTCTCGGCCACCGTGCTCGATGTTGGCCTGATGCAGGACGCCGGCATCAGCGGCATCGCCGACCTGACCCGGCTGGACGCCGGCATCGCCGACGCCTACAACGCCCCCGGTTACTGGGGCCAGCTGGCGGTGCGCGGCTTCACGCTGGACAACCGCTTCAACTACCGGCGCGACGGCCTGCCAATCAACGCCGAAACGGCCATTGCGCAGGGCAACAAGCAGGCGATCAAGATCCTCAAAGGCACCAGCGGCCTGCAGGCCGGCACCAGCGCGCCGGGCGGGCTGGTCAACCTATTGATCCGGCCCTGTGAAGTCTCAAGCCGCATAACGCACACGGCGGTCTTGAAAGTAGCTGATCACGCGCTCTGGAGTTCGTTCCAGCATGAGC
>JAYVDE010000253.1:0-5768 GCA_043749575.1 Burkholderiaceae bacterium
TCGGCCCAGCCGTTGAAGTGCTCGGGCTGGTCCTGGTTCCAGAGCCAGGGGTCGTCGGGCTTGCGCGGGTAGGTCTCGGGCGTCCAGCGCCGACCGCGCTCGAGCACCAGCACCTTCAAACCGGCCTCGGCCAGCCGGCAGGCCGAGACGGCGCCGCCAAAGCCGCTGCCGATGACGATCACGTCGTGGTCAAACTTTGCCATGGGGGCCCTTCGTGTGATGCTTGCGGTGGCTTGGGTGGGCAGGGGCGAGGTTTTCAGTTGTCGGGCCTTTTGGTCACGTAGGTGCGTGTCAGCTCGCGGCTGAAGAAGCCGAAGAACTTGGCCTTGGCGGTGGCCGATTCGACGAAGCTGTCGCTGTCGGTGGCTTCCAGCGTGGTCAGCAACTTGAGCAGTTCGACCACGCCCAGCGCCAGCACGCCGGCGCCCTTGACCGGGCCGCTGGCATCGGTGCCCTGGTGCAGCGTGGTGTAGAGCGTGGTGGTCTCGCCCCACAGCCGCAGCGGGCTGCCCAGCTTGACGTGTTTCTTGCCGGCCAGGTACCAGGGCTGGCCGCCGTGCGCAAAGCCCAGCTCGTAGACCATGTAGGTCAGCGCGGGGTCGCCGCTGGGGCTGAACAGGCCGAACACGCCGTTGGTGGCGACCAGCCCGACGCCCATCGGCGCGAAGTCGATCGTGCCGCTGAGCTTGGCCTGGTGCTGCGGGTCGGCGATGAAAGTGTCGATGTCGTGGATCTGGATGGTGGCGTGCATCGCCAGTTCAACCGCGCTCTTGGCGCCGGTCTCGGGGTCGGTGGTGCCCAGCGCGAAGCCGCCAGCCATGGTCTCGCGGAAGGTGATGCCGGTGATGTCGTCGTCGATCGAGGCGGTCATGCGGGGCTCCTGCTGTGGCGATGGGTCGGGCGATGAGGGTCTGGCGATGGCTGGGCGATGGCTGGGCGATGGCCATGGCGATGACCGGGTGGCTGGCCGATCAAGCGGGCTCGCGGGCCAGCGCCGCCAACATCACCGGGAAGGTGTCGCGGGCGGCGTGCTGGCCCATGAAGACGTCGAGGTGGCCGTAGTCCTCGAAGACATGGAAGTCGTGGCGTCCGGGCTGGTGGCGGTTGAACCAGTCGAAGCTGGCCTGCTGCCCCTGCCACTTGAAACAATCGTTGAGCCGGCCGGCCAGGAAGGTGAAGCGGGCGTCGCTGCGCGGTGCGGCGGCGGCGTAGTCGGCGGGCAGGCCGGGCAAAGGCTCATGGCGCACCAGGTGGCCGGCCTGGATGCACCGCGCCATCTGGCGGAAGAAGCTCATCGGCACGGCGGCGAATTCGTGGCGCAGCCAGTCGTGGGTAGCGTGGTTCAGGTTTTCGTGCCGCCACAGCACGGGGAAGCCAGTGCCATAGGTGAAGCTGGCGAACTTGCAGACAGCGTTGTCGCATTCGTGGTGCGTCAGGTTCACCAGGCCGCGCAGCAGGCGGGCTGGCAGCCGGTCGGCGCCGTCGCCGCGGCCTTCGGCCCACTGCGGGTTCAGCCGGTCGGTCATCAGGCCCACCAGCGGCCCGGCCAGCAGGCTTTTCAGCCGCGAGGCGGTACGCACCATCGGATGCAGCGACACCGCGTTGCTGACGATGGTGTCGACTTGCGGCAGCAGCCCGGCCACCGCCGCCATCGTGAAGCTGGTCGAGCCCTGGCAGTGGATCACCGCCTTCAGCGAATGGGCGCCGGTCTCGGCCAGCACCCGCTGCACCGCGGCGGGGTGGTCGTGCAGGGCGGCCTGGTCGAGCGTCCAGTCACACAGCGGCAGGTCAATGCTGGCGCGCCAATTGAGCAGCCAGACGTCGTGGCCGGCGTCGAGCAGGGCATCGGTGAAGTTGCTGACCACCGGCGGGCGGAAGATATCGGCGCGCACGCCAGCGCCATGCACCAGCAACACCGGTCCGCGGCTGGGCGTGCGGGGCCCGCGCAGGTGCACCAGGTTCAGTGCCCGGCCATCGCCGGCCTTGAACGGAACGATGTGGTCGACCGTCATAGTGGGTTCCTGCTCCTTGACTTCGCTTCATTGTCATGGAATCGGCGCACTTGGCTACCCGGTCCGGCCCCGGCGCCCCCAGTTCGTCAAGTGAGCGTCCGGTCAACCGGGTGGTGATCGTTTGATTGACGTTGACGTAAACGTCATTTGATAATCCGTTCGGCAGGCGGCGGCCGGTTTAAGCTGGCGCCGACAACGCCTTTCCCATCCCCTCGAAGAATTCCGCGCCGGAGACCGCATGGCCCATCTGCAGAGCAAGCTCAACGCCCGATCAGAGGACTTCCGCGCCAATGCCGCGGCCATGAAGGCGCTGGTGGCCGACCTGAACGCCAAGCTGGCCAAGATCGCCGAAGGCGGCGGCGCCGAGGCCCGCGCCAAGCACCTGGGCCGCGGCAAGTTGCTGCCGCGTGAACGGGTGGAGCGGCTGCTCGATCCCGACACGCCCTTCCTGGAGATCGGCCCGCTGGCCGCGTTGGGCATGTACCCGGAGACCGACCGCAGCGGCAACGCAGTCGACGCCGCGCCCTGCGCCGGTTTGATCGCCGGCATCGGCCGGGTCGCCGGCATCGAGTGCCTGATCTTGTGCAACGACGCCACCGTCAAGGGCGGCACCTACTACCCGCTGACGGTCAAGAAGCACCTGCGCGCGCAGGAGATCGCCGCGCAGAACCACTTGCCGTGCATTTATCTGGTCGATTCGGGCGGCGCCAACCTGCCCAACCAGGACGACGTATTCCCCGACCGCGACCACTTCGGCCGCATCTTCTACAACCAGGCCAACTTGAGCGGCGCGGGCATTCCGCAGATCGCAGTGGTGATGGGCAGCTGCACCGCCGGCGGCGCCTACGTGCCGGCGATGAGCGATGAGACCATCATCGTGAAGAACCAGGGCACCATCTTTCTGGGTGGCCCACCGCTGGTCAAAGCGGCCACCGGCGAGGTGGTCAGCGCCGAAGATCTGGGCGGTGGCGACGTGCACACCCGCTTGTCGGGCGTGGCCGACCACCTGGCTGAAAACGACTTGCACGCACTGGCGCTGGCCCGCCAAGCGGTGGGCCGGCTCAACCGCATCAAGCCGCAGCCGCTGCTGACCCAAGCCGCCAAGCCGCCGCGCTATCCGGTGGAAGAGCTGCACGGCGTGATCCCCACCGACACCCGAAAGCCCTTCGACATCCGCGAGGTCATCGCCCGCATCGTCGACGACAGCGTCTTCGACGAGTTCAAGGCGCGCTATGGCGCTACGCTGGTCTGCGGCTTTGCCCACATAGAAGGCCTGCCGGTGGCCATCATTGCCAACAACGGCATCCTGTTTGCCGAAAGCGCCAACAAGGGAGCGCACTTCATCGAGCTGTGCTGCCAGCGCAAGATCCCGCTGGTGTTCCTGCAGAACATCACCGGCTTCATGGTCGGTCGCAAGTATGAAAACGACGGCATCGCGCGGGCCGGCGCCAAGTTGGTCACCGCCGTGGCCTGCGCCGCGGTGCCCAAGTTCACGGTGATCATCGGCGGCAGCTTCGGCGCCGGCAACTACGGCATGTGTGGCCGCGCCTACAGCCCGCGCTTCCTGTGGATGTGGCCGAATGCGCGCATCAGCGTGATGGGCGGCGAGCAGGCCGCCAGCGTGTTGGCCACCGTGCGGCGAGACGGCATCGAAGGCCGCGGCGGTGCCTGGAGCGCCGACGAGGAAGCGGCGTTCAAGGCGCCGATCCTGGCGCAGTACGAGGTGCAGGGCCACCCGTACTTCGCCAGCGCCCGGCTCTGGGACGACGGCGTGATCGACCCCGCCGACACCCGCCGCGTGCTGGCGCTGGGCCTCAGTGCCAGCCTGAACGCGCCCATCCCCGACACAAAGTTCGGTGTGTTCCGGATGTGATGTGTATGATGTGGTGATTTATATTACTTCGTACACATCATGCGCACCAACATTGACATCGACGACGACGTGCTCGACGCGGCGATGAAGGCCGGCTCGTTCAAGACCAAAAAAGATGCGGTCGAGACCGGCTTGCGGCTGATCGCCCGGCAGGCCGCGTACCGCGAGATCTTGCGCTGGGAGGGCAAGTTGCGCTGGGACGCCGATGACGACGCCGAGGCCGAGGCCAAACCGGGCGGCGTTGCGGTGCTGAGCACGGGTGAACCCGGCGCGGCGGCAACTCCGGTGCAGGTGCAGGAGCCCGTGCCGCCAAGCCCGCCCAAGCGCCGCCATGCTGGTCGTTGATTCCAGCGTCTGGATCGACTTCTTCAATGGCGCACCCTCGCCGGCGCGGGCCACGCTGCGCCGCCTGCTGGGCGACGGCGACACCGAGATCGTGGTGCCCGACCTGGTGTTGTTCGAGGTGCTGCGCGGCTTTCGCCATGAGCGCGACTACCTGCAAGCCGAATCGCTGATGCTGGCGCTGACGGTCGAATCCACAGGCGGGCAGGCGTTGGCCCAGAAGGCCGCCCAGCACTACCGCAGCCTGCGTGCGGTCGGCATCACCGTGCGCAGCGCGGTCGACGTGCTGGTGGCCGCGTTCTGCATCGACCGCGGCTACGCCCTGTTGCATGCCGACCGCGATTTCGACGCTTTCGAAGCCGCGCGCGGTCTGCGCGCCTGGCGGCATTGAGCGGCCATGAGTGGCCACGAGCGGCATCGCGCGGCATTGAACATGGCGGTCGACGCCGTGCAGATCCGCCCGCTGGCGCCGGGTGATTCGATCGCCGCGCTCACCGCGCTGCTGCACCGCGCCTACGCGCCGCTGGCCGCCGCCGGCCTGAACTTCACCGCCGCCAGCCAAACCGAGGCGATGACGGTTGACCGCGTCGGCGACGGCCATTGCCTGCTGGCCTTGCGGGCCGGGGCGCTGGTCGGCACCGTCACCGTGGCCCGTGGGCACGATGGCAACCGCCACCCCTGGGCGCGGGCCAGCACTTGGCTGCTGCGCGACGACGTGGCGCAGCTGTTCCAGTTTGCGGTCGATCCTGCGGTGCAGGGCGCGGGCCTGGGCCGCGCGCTGCTGCAGGCCGCTGAAGACCACTGCCGCCACAGCCGCCGCCGCGCCCTCGCGCTGGACACCGCCTTGCCGGCCAGCCACCTGCGCCAGCGCTACGCCCGCGCCGGTTATGCCGAGCAGCATGAGCTGCAGTGGCACGGCAAAACCTACCGCAGCGTGTTGATGGTCAAGCCGCTGACCGAGCCGGCCGTGGCCAGCACCGACGCCGCGCACCGCGTGGCCACGGTGCGTGCGTTCTGGGCTCACTTCCAGGCCCGCGACTGGCCGGCCGCGCGGGCCTTGATGGCCGATGACGCGCGGCTGTACTGGCGCGCCAGCGGCGAACACCTGCTGGATGCCGACGCCATCATCCGCGTCAACACGATCTACCCCGAGGGCTGGACCATCCACCAGCACGAAGCCAGCGCGCTGGTCGACGGCCGGGTGCATTCGCTGATCGAGGTGCAGCACGGCGGCCAGCGCTTCCTGGCGCACACGCTGTGGCGGTTTGATGCTGCAGGGCGCATCGTGCACGCCGACGAGACCTTCGCCACCGTTGAGCCGCCGCCGGCCTGGCGCACTGCCGAGGCGATCGGCGCCTACCGCCGCGATCCGCTGGACACGCCGTGATGCCTGCCCGCCTGGATACCCAGCCCCTCATCGTCCTGGCCGCTGCGCGGGCGGCTAAGGCAACGCCGAACAAGTCCCTCGCGGCGCGGTCAGCCCTGTTTTGGGCGGTCTGCGGCCTTGCAAATCCTCGCCATAGCTGGGCTATGGCTGTGGT
>JAYVDE010000254.1:0-14649 GCA_043749575.1 Burkholderiaceae bacterium
CCGACCACTCCGCGATGCGCGCGTGGCGGCCGGCGGCGTCCAGCGACGGAAAGCGCAGCGCCATCAGCAGCATGCCGTGCAGCACATGCAGCGTGAGCCGGGCGACGCGAAACAGCGCCAGCGGCAACAAGCCCAGCCCCCGCAGCAACGCCAGGCCACGCGAGCGCAGTGGCCGCTGCGCTCGCTGCACTCGCTGCGGCAGCGCCGGCCCCTGCGGCAGCACCGCCATCAGCGGGCGCCGGCTTCGTAGGCCACGGTGCCGGCCACCAGCGTGCTGCGCACCCGGCCGGGCAGCGCAAATCCCGTGGCCTCGAAGGCAAAGGGCGTGTGCTTGCCCTGGCTGGCCAGCTGGGCCGGTGTCACGGTCCAGACGGCCGCGGGGTCGAAGATGCAGACATCGGCCACGCCGCCGGTGACCAGCCGGCCGGCCGACGAGGCCAGCGAGCCCAGCGCGTCGCCCAGCACGCGCACCGGATCGCTGGTCACCCGGGCCAGCGTGGCCGGCAACGCCAGGCCGCTGTCGGCGCCCCATTTCAGCGCCAGGCTCAGCAGCAATTCCAAGCCGGTGGCGCCGGGCTCGGCCTCACCGAAGGGCAGGTTCTTGGCATCGCCCTCGACCGGCGTGTGGTCGCTGACCAGCGCATCCAGCGTGCCGTCGGCCAGCGCGGCACGCAGCGCGTCGCGGTCGCTGCCCTGGCGCAACGGCGGCGTCAGGCGCATCGCCGGGTTGAAAAAGCCGATGTCGACGTCGGTCAGGTGCAGCGAGTTGATCGACACGTCGGCAGTGATCGGCAGGCCCTCGGCCTTGGCCGCGCGCAACAGCGCCACGCCAGCCGCCGACGACAAGCGGCACAAGTGCACCCGCGCGCCGGTGGTGCGCACCAGCTCGATGATGGTCAGCAGCGCCACCGTCTCGGCGATCACCGGCACGCCGGCCAGGCCCAGCCGGGTGGCCACCGCGCCGCTGGCGGCCACGCCCTTGCCCAGCCAGCCGTCTTGCGGCCGCAACCAGACGGTGTAGCCGAAGGTCGCGGCATAGAGCAGCGCGCGCTGCAGCACCAAGGTGTCGGTGATCGGCACCTCGGCCTGGCTGAAGCCGACGCAGCCGGCCTCGGTCAGCTCGGCCATCTCGGTCAGCACCTCGCCAGCCAGGCCGCGGGTCAACGCACCCAGCGGGAACAGCCGGCACAGGCTCAGCTTGCGGGCGCGGAACTTCAGCATCTCGACCAGCCCGGGCTCGTCCAGCGCGGGGTCGGTGTCGGGCGGGCAGACCAGGCTGGTGACACCGCCGGCCGCTGCGGCGTTGAGTTCGCTCTCGAGCATGCCCTCGTGTTCGTGCCCCGGCTCGCGCAGCCGCGCCGCCAGGTCGACCAGGCCCGGCATCACGATGCAAGCGGCCGCATCGATCACCCGGTTGGGCTGGAAGTCGGCCGACACCGCGCCCAGCGTGAGGATGCGGCCGGCGGCGATGGCGACATCGCCCGGCTCGTCGCGGCCCGAGGCCGGATCGATCAGGCGGCCGTTCTTGATCAGGATTTTCATGCTGTCTCGCTCGTGAAAATGGCGCGCTAGCGGCGTAGCGAGTGGACCGATCTGGGTTTGACGAGCGCAGCCGGTTCGCGCCGTAGCCGAGCGGGCGCCATGTCAGGCCTCGTTGCCGGCGATGATGGACATCACCGCCATGCGCACCGCGATGCCGAAGGTGACCTGCGGCAGGATCACGCTGTGCGCGCCGTCGGCCACCGCCGAGTCGATCTCGACACCGCGGTTGATCGGCCCGGGGTGCATCACGATCGCGTCGGGCTTGGCGAGTTGCAGCTTGCTCGGAGTCAGGCCGTAGTGCTTGAAGAACTCGCCGGCGCTGGGCAGCATCGCGCCGCTCATGCGCTCGTTCTGCAGCCGCAGCATGATGATCACGTCGGCGCCACGGATGCCCTCGGCCATGTCGTGGCAGACCCGCACGCCCATGCCCTTCAAGTCAGCCGGAACCAGGGTCTTGGGGCCGACCGCGCGGATGTCGGGCACGCCCAACGTGGTCAGTGCATGGATGTCGCTGCGCGCCACCCGGCTGTGCACGATGTCGCCGACGATGGCCACGCTCAACTGGGTGAAATCCCGCTTGAAGTGGCGGATCGTGTACACGTCCAGCAGGCCTTGGGTGGGATGGGCATGCCGCCCGTCGCCGGCGTTGACCACGTGCACATGCGGTGCGCAATGCTGGGCGATCAGGTAGGGCGCACCACTCTCGCCGTGGCGCACCACGAACATGTCGGCATGCATCGCGCTCAGGTTGGCGATGGTGTCGAGCAGGCTCTCACCCTTGCTGGCGCTGCTCTTGGCGATGTCGAGGTTCAGCACGTCGGCCGACAGCCGCTTGGCGGCGATCTCGAAGGTGGTGCGGGTGCGGGTGCTGTTCTCGAAGAACAGGTTGAACACGCTTTTGCCCCGCAGCAGCGGCACCTTCTTGACCTCGCGGTCGTTGACCGACAGGAAGGTGCCGGCGGTGTCGAGGATGTGGGTCACCACCTCGCGCGGCAGGCCCTCGATCGACAGCAGGTGGATCAGCTCGCCGTGCCGGTTGAGCTGGGGGTTGCGCTTGTGCAGCATCAGGCCTCCCGCCGGGCCGCCCCAAGGCAGGCCTGCGCCCCCTGGGGAGGCTGTGAACGAAGTGAACGTGGGGGCCACATCAGGCCTCCCGCCGGGCCGCCCCAAGGCAGGCCTGCGCCCCCTCGGGGGGCAGTGAACGAAGTGAACGTGGGGGCGACATCAACTGGTTTCTCCCTCGATCGAGAAGCTGAATCGGCCGTCGTCGGCCTGCGTCAGCGCCAGCTTCTGCGCCGCCGGCAGCTTGATCCTGGCCGCCGTGAAGGCCGGCTCGATCGGCAGTTCACGCCCACCACGATCAACCAGCACCGCCAGCGTCACGCTGGCCGGCCGGCCAAAGTCAAACAGCTCGTTGAGCACCGCGCGGATGGTGCGGCCGGTGAACAGCACGTCGTCGAGCAGCAGGATGTGCGCGCCATCGACGGCGAACGGGATCTTGGTGGCGTCGGTGCCGCCGTGCATGCCCCGCGCCGAGAAATCGTCGCGGTGCAGCGTGCTGCTGATAACCCCGGGCTTGCCCAGCTCGGGCAGGTCGGCGGCCAGCCGTTCGGCCAGCCAGGCACCACCCGACCAGATGCCCAGCAAGGCCATGCCCGGGCGCCACAACGGGCGCACACCGCTGCGCAACTGGAGGTAAAGGGCTTCGGCGTCGAGGGTCAGTGGGGTCATGTCAGCGCCCGCGCGGCCGCCCGAAGGGCGCTGAAGCCCCCTCGGGGGGCAGCGAGCAAAGTGAGCGTGGGGGTGGTCATGGCAGCGTTCGGAGAAACTGGTCGAGGATCACCGCCGCCGAGGCGGCGTCGAGGTCGGTCGCACCGCTGGCCGCCGCTTCGGTGGTGCTGTAACGCTCGTCCACCTCGTGCACCGGCAAGCCGAAGCGGCCGTGCAGCTGGCGGGCGAAGCGCTGGGCCCGCCGGGTATTGTCGTGTGGCGCGCCGTCGGGATGCACCGGCACCCCGACCACCAGCGCGTCGGGCTGCCACTCGGCGATCAAGCGGGCGATGCGTTCGAAGCGGGCATCACCCTCGGCGGCCACCGTGGCAAGCGGGCTGGCCTGGCGCAGCAGGCTGTTGCCGTTGGCCACGCCGGTGCGCTTGAGGCCGAAATCGAATGCCAGAAAACACAGCGTGCGGCCAGTTGCCGACGCCGGGTTCATGCGCGTGCCGACCCTCTGCGCGACCCTGTCCGGGACCCTGTCCGCGACCCTCTACGCATGACCCGCCTGCTGGCTGAGCATGGCCGGATCGAACCCCAGCAGCGACACCGCGCGGCCGTAGCGCTGCTCGATCGGCGTGTCGAAAATGATCTCGGGCGAGGCGCCGACGGTGAGCCAGCCATTGCGGCCCAGCTCGTCCTCCAGCTGGCCGGCCGCCCAGCCGGTGTAACCCAGGGTGACCAGCAGGCGCTTGGGGCCGTGGCCATTGGACAGCGCTTCCAGCACATCTTTGCTGGTGGTCATCTCCAGCCCGCCGGGGATCGACAGCGTGCTGCTGTAGGGCATGGCGTCGGGGTTGCGGTCGTGCAGCACGAAGCCGCGCTCGGTCTGCACCGGGCCGCCGAAGAACACCGGCTGCTCGGCCAGCGATTCGATCTCCAGCGACAACTCGACCTTCTCGAACAGGCGCTTCAGCTTGATGTCGATCGGTTTGTTGATCACCAAGCCCAGCGCACCTTGTTCGGTGTGCTCGCAGAGGTAGATCACCGCGCCCGCGAAAGTGTCGTCGCCCATGCCGGGCATGGCGATGAGGAACTGATTGGTCAGGTTGAAACGGCCCGCGGACATCGCCATATTCTAATGATGCGAGACACTGCCTGCGTGAAGACCATGCCCCACACCACGACCCATGCAGCGGCCCATGCAGCGGTCCTGCCCCGCGCCCTGGTCTGGTTCCGCCGCGACCTGCGCGCCGACGACCACGCAGCGCTGTACCACGCGCTGCGCGCCGCGCGCCAGGTTTGGTGTGTGTTCGCCTTCGACACCGCCATCCTGGCGCCACTGCCGCGCCAGGACCGGCGGGTCGAGTTCATCCGCGACAGCCTGGTCGATCTGGACGAGCAACTGCGCAAGCTGGGCCAGGCCCATGGCGTGGCCGGCTGCGGGCTGATCGTGTTGCACGGCGATGCGCGCCTGGCACTGCCTGCGCTGGCCAGGCAGCTGGCGGTGCAGGCGGTCTACGCCAACCACGACGATGAGCCCGATGCGCTGGCCCGTGACGCCCGGGTGCGCGGCGCACTGGCCGATGCCGGCATCGCGCTGCACACCAGCAAGGACCACGTGGTGTTCGAGCGCAGCGAGCTGCTGACGGCCGCCGGCAGCCCCTACAGCGTGTTCACGCCCTACAAAAACGCCTGGCTGAAAAAGGTCGAGCCGTTTTTCCTGCAAGCCTACCCGGTGGCCAAGCATGCCAGGGCGCTGGCACCAGTGCCCTGTGCCGAAGGCGCGCCGCCGCCGGCAGTGCCCACGCTGGCCGAGATCGGTTTCGAGCCGACCAACCTGCACCGGGTCAAGCTGCCGACCGGCAGCACCGGCGGGCAAGCCCTGTTGGCCGATTTTCTGGACCGCATCGACGACTACGACCGCACACGCAATTTTCCCGCGGTCAAGGGCCCCAGCTACCTCAGCACCCACTTGCGCTTTGGCACGCTGTCGATTCGCCAGTTGGCACGCGAAGCCTGGCAGCGGATGCAAGGCGGCGAAGCTGCCGAACAGCGTGCTGCGCACGCCGGTGCTCGGCCTTGGGGCGGCCCGGCGGCCTCGCGCGGCGCCGAAGTGTGGTTGTCAGAGCTGATCTGGCGCGACTTTTACCACCAGGTGCTGCACCATCACCCGCGCGTGGTGGGCCACGCCTTCAAGCCGGCTTACGACGCCATCAAGTGGGCGCATGGCAAGCACGCTGACGGCTTGTTCGCCGCCTGGTGCGAGGGCCGCACCGGCTACCCGCTGGTCGACGCGGCGATGCACCAGATCAACCAGACCGGTTACATGCACAACCGGCTGCGCATGGTGGTGGCCAGCTTCCTGACCAAGGATCTCGGCATCGACTGGCGCCGCGGCGAGGCCTATTTCGCGCTGCACCTCAACGATTTCGACCTGGCCGCCAACAACGGTGGTTGGCAATGGGCAGCGTCCACCGGCTGCGACGCGCAACCCTATTTCCGCATCTTCAACCCGCTGAGCCAGAGCGAGAAATTCGACGCCGAGGGCAAGTTCATCCGGCGCTACCTGCCACAGCTGGCCGCGCTGCCGAACAAGCTGGTGCATGCGCCGTGGCTGGCGCGGCCGCTGGAGCTGCAAGCCGCCGGCGTCGAACTGGGCCGCAACTACCCGCGCCCGGTGGTGGCCCACGACGAGGCCCGCAACGAGACCCTGGCGCGCTACGCCGTGGTCAAAAACGCCTGACCGTGCTGCGGCTCAAGAGCGCCCCCAAGGCCGCCGCCTTGCGGCGACCGCCCCCGAGGGGGAGGAGAAATCACTTGGGGCGGCCCGGCGTTTGTTTTTCAAAGGCTGAGCGTTGTTCGAGCATGACCGGGCAGCACACCAAAAGGCGGTCGATCCAGGCGCAAAGCGCTGCGGCCGACGCTCAGAACAGTTCGACATCACCCACCTTGGAAGCGTCGGCCAGCTCGCCGCTGGCCACCAGCGCGGCATGGCTGAAGACCTGGTTGCGGCCGTGGGTCTTGGCCCAGTAGACCGCGCGGTCGGCACGCTCGAAGGACGCGTTGGGGGTGTCGCCGGGATTGAACCGGGTGTAGCCGACCGACACCGTGATGCCGCCGACCTGCGGGAAGCCGTAGCCCTGCACCGTGGCGCGCAGCCGTTCGAAGGCGATGCCGGCCTCGGCATCCCCGGCACAGCGCATCAGCACCACGAACTCTTCACCGCCAAAGCGGTACAAGCGGTCGTGGAAGCGGAACACCGAGCGCATCAGCCGCGACAGCAGCAGCAGCACCTCGTCACCGATCAGGTGGCCGAAGTTGTCGTTGACCAACTTGAAGTGGTCGATGTCGATGACGCCGATGTAGTGCGGCTGCAGCGCCGGGGCGACGCGGCGATCAGCCACCGTTTGGCCGTCGACCGCGTCGGCGTGACGGTCCGGTAGCGTCGCCAGCTTGTAGAAGGCCTCGTCGAAGGTCTTGCGGTTGAGCAAGCCGGTCAGGGTGTCGCGCTCGCTGTAGTCGAGCAGCGCCTGGAAGTTGCGGTAGATGCGCAGGATGCTGCCCACCAGGCGGTGCGCGGCGGCGTCCAGCGCTTCGTCGGTGCGCAGTTC
Organism: Burkholderiaceae bacterium; assembly: GCA_043749575.1. Classification (GTDB taxonomy): domain Bacteria; phylum Pseudomonadota; class Gammaproteobacteria; order Burkholderiales; family Burkholderiaceae_C; genus Pseudaquabacterium. Next base: position 6,870 of record JAYVDE010000254.1, read on the forward strand.
GAGCACGCCGACCAGCTCGCGGTCGGTGGTCAGCGGGAACACCGTCAGGTGCGGTTCGCCGGCTTGGCTCAGCGCCACCGCCACCGGCGCCTGCTGCTGCAAGGCCTGCAGGCGCGCCGGAAACACATCGAGCGCCGGCAGGTCAGCCAGGTCGGTGTAGAGCGGGTCGGCCGAGGCCACCACGTCATCCAGCGCCAGCCGGGCACGGGTCAACCAACGCCGGTCGGCGTCGTCACCGACACAGCGAAAGATCGCCACCTCGCGGGCCAGCAACAGGTCGCGCAGCGCGGCGACCAGCGTGGTGTCGGCCACGTCGCGGTCGCGGTAGGCCGTCAGCTCGGCGAGGTGTTCAACGACTTGCGGCATGCGGCGAGCCTGCTGGGTCTTGGGTTGGAAACCGCGGTGGCCGTCAGGCCATCACCGCACGGCGGGCATAGCGCGCCACCAGGCCGAGCAACTCGGCCTCGGCATAGGGCTTGCCCAGGTAATGGTCGACACCCAGTTCCAGGGCGTAGTCGCGGTGTTTCTGGGCGATGCGCGAGGTGATCATGATCACCGGCAGCCCGGCCAGCCGGACATCGGCGCGCAGGTTGCGCACCAGGTCGAAACCATCCATGCGCGGCATCTCGATGTCGGTCAGCAGCAGCGCGGGCAGGTCACCGGCCATCTTGTCCAGGCCGTCCAGGCCGTCCTTGGCGACCAGCACGCGGTAGCCCTCGCGCTGCAGCAGGCGCTGGGTGATGCGGCGCACGGTGAGCGAATCGTCGATCACCAGCACCAGCGGCGCTGGCGGAATGACCTCGGCCAGCAGGCGCTCGGCGCCGGCGCCGTCGGCCTGCGCCAGCGCGGTGCGGGTGGCCGCGCGGGCCGCGTCGCCATACAGCGTGGCCAACGCCACCGGGTTGTAGATCAGCGCGGGCAGGCCCGACGGCAGCAGCGTCATGCCGACCAGGCCGGGCACCCGCGAGAGCTGCGGCCCGAGGTGCTTGACCACCACTTCACGGTTGCCCAACACCTCGTCGACATGCAGCACCACCCGCTGCGCGGCACTGCGCACCACCACCACCGGCGCGCTGCGGCTGCCAGTGGCAGGGCCTAAGCCGCGCGGTGAGCCGCCCAGCAAGGCGTCGAGCCAGAAGAACGGCAGCGCCTGGTCGCCTTCGGTGAACTGGGCCTGCTCGTAGGCCTGCGCCAGCTCGGCCAGCTTGACCCGGCGCACGATCTCGACCAGCGTAGACGGCACCGCCAACACGCGCTCGCCGCAGCGCAGCATCACCACCTGGGTGACCGCGGTGGTCAGCGGCAGCACCAGGCGAAAGCTGGTGCCCTGCCCCGGCGCACTGGCGGTCTCGATGCGTCCGCCCATCGCGTTGACGTCGGTGCGCACCACGTCCATGCCGATACCGCGGCCGGCCAGACCGGTCAGCGTGGTGGCGGTGGAGAAGCCGGGTTCGAAGATCAGGTTGGCGAGTGCGGCGTCGTCGGGCTGGTCGCCCGCCGAGATCAGGCCCAGCGCCAGGCCGCGTCTGCGGATGCGGTCCAGCTGCAGGCCAGCGCCGTCGTCACGCACCTCGACGGCGACCTCGTTGCCGACCTGGGTGACGGCCAGCGTGATGGTGCCGGTCGCATCCTTGCCGGCAGCGGCGCGCAGCTCGGGCGCTTCGATGCCGTGCACCACGCTGTTGCGCAGCAGGTGCTCGAAGGCCGGCATCATGCGGTCGAGCACCCCCCGATCGACCTCGACGCCGCCGCCGACGATGTCCAGCCGCACCGACTTGGTGGTCTCCTTGGCGGCCTGGCGCACCACGCGGTACAGCCGCTCGGACAGGCCTTCGAACTCGACCATGCGGGTGCGCAGCAAATCGTTTTGCATGTCGCGCGTCATGCGCGCCTGGTGGGCCAGCGAATCCTCGGTCGACTGCAGTGTGCGCTGCAGACCCCGCTGCACGGTGGCCACATCGGCGACCGATTCGGCCATCATCCGCGTCAGCTCCTGGAAGCGGGTGAAGCGGTCCATCTCCAGCGGATCGAACTCGGCCAGCGCGGCCCGCGCGGCTTCCATGCGGGTGCCGATCTGGGTCTCGGCCTGCAGCTCGATGTCGCGCAACTGCGAGCGCAAGCGCGCCAGGTTGTCGGTCAGGTCGAGCAACGAAGCCTTCAACTGGCCGACGTCGGACTCGATGCGCGAACGCGCGATGCTGACCTCGCCGGCCTGGTTGACCAGGCGGTCGAGCAGCGGCGTGCGCACCCGCACCGACCCGCCCGCGGCCAGGCGGCCAGCTGCGGCGACCGGCAGCGCCTCGGCGGCCGCGTCGGCACGGGCGAACTGGGCCCAGTTGATGGCGATCGGCGGCGCGGCGGGCGCTGGAGCAACACCCGCTGCCGGTGCCGGTGCCGGTGCCGCTACCGCTGCCGGTGCCGCTGCCGCTGCCGCTGCCGGTGCGGGTTCGAGTGCGGGTGCCGGTGCCGGCGCGTCCGCCAGGACTACCGCCGTGGCCCACTCGGCCGTGGCGGTCTCGGGCAGGGCCGGCTCAGGCTCCGGCTCGGCCTCGGCCTCGGGCGTGGGTCTGGGCGCCAGCGCGGGCGCCGGGGCCAAGCTCGCTGCCGCAAGCGCCCGGTGGGCCGGCGCAAGCGCCGCTGCCGCTGCCGCTGCCGCTGCCGTCGGCGCCAACAAGGCATCGAAGTGCGCCTGCAAGGTGTCGGCATGGCCGATCAGCCGCTCGACATCGACCGCCTGTGCGGCAGCGCCGTCAGCCGCCAGCCGCGCCACGGCCGTTTCCAGCCGGTGCGCCATCTCGCCCAGGCGCATCGCGCCGGCCAGGCGCGCACTGCCCTTGAGGGTGTGCAAGCACCGCATGCAGGCTGATGGGGCCGCGGCTTCAGCCGGCCGCCGCGACCAGTCGCGCAGGCTGGCATGCAATTGCGGCAGCAGTTCGTCCTGCGCCTCCTCGGTGAAGATCGGCAACAGCTCCTCGTCGACCTCGTCGAGTTCGTCGATATCCTCGTCAATCGCGCCGCCAGCCAAGCCGTCGCCATCCCGCCGCAACGCCGACGCCGAGATCTCGGCCAGCGCCGCAAACGGCAGCAGCGCGGCGCGACCGAGCGCTGCAAGACCGGCGTCTGCGCCAGTGGCGGCAGCCGGCCGTTCGGCGACGGGCCCGTCGGAGTCCGGCTTATCGGGCGCCGGCACGGCGGCTACGGGCGCCTCGGCGGACAGGGGTGCTGCGGCGCTCGGCGCTGGCGTGACCAGCGGCCCGCTGAGGCCAAGCTCGTCCCGGTCGTCGCTGGACCAGGGCGCGAGACCCGAGATCGGCGCATCAGGCGCATCGGGCACATCAGGCACATCAGGCGCGGCATGCGCCGCAGCGTGCAGGCGGTGCACCAGGTCAGGGTCGGGGGCGTGCAGGAAGCCGGCGGCAAACAGGTGCAGCAGGCGGCGAATCTCGTCGGCGGCCCGCACAAACAGCACGGCCTCGTCGCTGCTGCCTTGACCCCGCACCTGCGAACGATCCAGCGCATGCTCCAGCAGGCGCGCCAGCTGCGACAGGTCGCTGTAGCCGACCGTGCCCGAGCTGCCGGCCAGCGAATGCGCCAGCGCCACCGCCGCGTCACCCACCGGGCGGTGTTGCTCCAGCGACCACTCGGCCAGCTCGACACCGAGGCGGCGCGACAGTTCGTCGGCCTCGTTGAGGTAGATGTTGAACAGCGGAATGCCGATGCGCAGCGGGCCGATCTGCTTGTAGGCGTCGCCGTCCTCGATGTCTTCGACCCGCCCGGCCGGCAATTCGGCCGCCGCTTCGCGCTCGACCGGACGGACGGTCGGTGCAGGTTCAACCGGCAGCTCGGCCAGCAGCAGCGGCGCTTCGGCTTCGGCTTCGGCTTCGGCTTCGGCCTCGAAGGCCAGGTCCAGCAGCAGGTCGAGCGCGGGTTCGACGGCCAGCTGCGGCGCTGGATCAACCGGCAGCACCTGGGTGCGCTCGCCGTCCAGCCATGGGGCGCTTGCCGGCTCGACCGCCTCGGCGGGCCGGTCCGACCGGATCAGGGTGAGCTCGGGTTCGGGTTCGGGTTCGGTCGCGAGCGGCGGGGCGGCGACCACGCCGAAGGTGGCGTCGAAGTCGAGCGCCAAGTCCAATTCGGTGGCTTCGGCCACATCGATGGGCGGCGCCCGTGGGTCGGCGCCACCGGCCTGAGCCTGGTCTGCCAGGTCGTCATCCAGTGCGGCGAGGTCCAGGTCGGGCAAGTCCAGCGCCGCCAGCTCATGCAAGTCGTGCGGGCCCGGCGGGTCGACCGGGGCGACTTCAACGGCTTCGCTAGCGTCGCCCAGCTCGGCTACCGATGCCTCCGGCAGCGCTTCGGCGGGCAGGAACAAATCCAGGTCGCTGGCCGAGGGCAGATCGGGGATGCGCTCGCGCAGTGAGCGCCCCGCGCCCGGCAACGCCGGCAACGGCAGGTCGAGCTGGCCGGCTGGCAGCAGCTCAACCGCGGCCATGGCCTCGATCTCTGACAGATCGATCATCGGCAACCCGGCCAGCGGCTCGATGCCCTCGGCTTGGGCGGGCCCGGTCGGCAGCTCAGTCTGGTCCCAGGCCAGCGTGACCGGTTCGCCGGCTGCGGCCGCCGGCAGCGACGCCACGGCCACCACCGGCTCTGACGCAGGATCGGCCACCGCCAGCAACGACAGCAGCGGCAGGCGCGCGTGCCCGCTGCGCAGCGCATCGGCGGCGTGTACCACGGTCTCGGGCCGGAAGGCGCGGTCGTCACCGGCGGCCAGCGCGTTGACCCACTGCTCGAAGTGCGCGCAGACCTCCAGGCTGAAGCCACGCAAGTCGTGGTCGGCGCCGTTGTGCTCGGCCAGGCGGCTGTTGTAGAGCTGCTCGCAAGCCCAGGCCGCTTCGCCAAACGGCATCAACCCGACCATGCGAGCGCTGCCTTTGAGCGTGTGGAAGGCGCGGCGCACGGTGGTCAGTGCCGCGGCGTCGTCGTGTTTGATCTGCAATTGCGACAAGGCCTCGCGTGCGCCCTGCAGCACTTCATGCGCTTCTTCGAGGAACACCTCGCGCATCTCGGGGTCGTCTTCCAGCCCACTGGACACGATCACCGCCGGTGCAACCGGTGCGGCGGCCGCAGCCACCGCGGGCTCGAACACCGGCCGTGGCACGGCCAGCGGCTTCGGCAACACCGCGCCAGCGACAGCGGGCCACATCGGCACAGGATCGGCGGGCGATTCGAGATCCAGCGAAAGCAGCGGCAAACCGTGGCTGCCGTAGGCCGGCGAAGGCCCGGCTGGCAAGCCGCCGAGCGCACCGCCGACCGCACCGCCGAGCGCACCGCCATGGGCAGCAGCCGCTGCAGCACCCGCCGCCCCCCGCTGCGCCAGCCGCGCCTGCTTGACGATGCGGTCGAACTCCAGCGTGACGGCCAGCGCGTCGGTGTCGGCGGCGGCGCGCTGGCCCTCGCCGACCCGGGTGTCGAACTCGTCGAAACCGGTCGGGCGATCCTCGCGGGCCATCACCGCCGCCAGGTTGCCGGTCTCGGGATCGAAGCGGAACAGCGACTTGGCCATCTGCGGCTGCACGCTGACCATGTCGATCAGGAAGCTCAGCGCACCCAGGTTGTCGGCCAGCCGGTCAAAGGTGCCGGTCTGGATGGCGTGCTGCGGGTTGACCTCGGTGTTGGCCAGCGCGTCGACATCGTCGCGCATGCGCAGCACCGCCTGCGAGGCCTGGTCGAGCCCCAGCACCGACAGCACTCCGCGCATCGCCGACAGCTGCGCCGGCACCGGGATCAGCACCTCGCGCTGGGCCGGGTCGCGGAAGTACTGGTCGATGTTTTTCTCAACCTCGGACAGCGAGGCACGCAACTCCTGCACCACGCTGCCCATGGTTTGGCGGTCGGAGACGCGGCGGTACAGCTCCTCCATCCAGAGTTCGAGCGTGCCGGGGTCGCGCTGCTGGCGCACCGAGTCGATGCGCTGCGCCAGCCGCGTGACCCGCTGGGCGCCGTCGGGGTGGTCGAAGTCGCCATCGTCGAGCGAGGCGTCCAGAAACAGCAGCGCGGTGGCCACTTCCATCGCCATCTCGGCCGGCGGCTCGCCGCCACTGGCCACGGTGTGAGCCGCCGCCACCTGCAAGGCGCGGCCCAGCACGGCACCGTCGGGATACAAGCGGCCCAGCGAATCGGCCACCAGCGCAAATTGCTCGGCCAGGCCGGCCAGGCGCGCGGTTTCACCGCCCGCGACGGCCGACCACACTTCCTTGGCCGCGGCCACGCGCTTGCGCGCCTGCGTCACCCAGGCCGGGTCGTAGCGGCCCAGCCGGGCCTGTTCGTAGTCGACCGGCGCGCCCGCTGCCAGGCCGTAGCCCTGCCGTACCGCGGCCAGGCGCGGGCCGATGTCGGCACCTTCACGCGGCGCGGCCTGGCCGCAGAAAAACAGCAGGTCGTGCGCCAGGCGCTCGGACGGTTCGGCCAGCTCGCCGGCGCGCAACTGGCTCAGCAGGCGTGAACCCAGGCGCTTGCTGTACGCGTCGGGCTGCAGCAGGCCATCGGCCTGGGCCTCGAAAAAGCCCGCAGCCAGTTGCCACAGCGTGGCCAGCCGGACGTGTTGCAGCGCTTGCCGCGGGGTTTGCGGCAGGGCTTGCGGCAGGGCTTGCGACGATGGGGCCTCACCGCTGCCCGCGCCAGCCTGGTCAGCCGCAGCCTGGGCCCCTGCGGCCAGACCGGCAAACAGCTCGCTCATGCGCGCGGCCACGCTGGGCGGCGCGCCGCGCATCAGCGCCAGCAGGTCGGCCTCGATCTGGCCGGTGGTCTCGGGGTCGGGGTGGCGCATCACCACGCCGGGGTCTGGCGCCAGTACGCGCCAGGCCCAGGGCACGGCCCACAGATCGGCCGGGTGCACCCGGCTGGCACCGGCCAGCGCTTGCAGCGCGCGGGATTGCGGAAACAGCGACAGCGTGGACACCGGCTTGCCGGCCAGCCGGCGGCCGATGAAATCGAGCAGCGCAAACGAACCGCGCTCGATCATGTCGACCGCCGCCGGGGTGATCAGCTTGGGCCGTGCGCTCAGGCGCAGCAACGCCGCCTCGGCGGCACGCAGCACCTCACCGGCCGGCCCCAGGCCGACCAGTTCGAGCACGCCCACGCTCTGGTGCAGCTGGCTGCGCGCCTGGCGCAGCACGGCGGGGTCGACGGTGTCCAGGTCGGACAGTTGCGACTGTTCTTTCAGGTAGCGGCGCAGCGCCTTGTGGGCCAGCTCCAGCGACTTGCGCAACTCGTCCTGCACCCACGACAAGGCGCTGAGGTCGTCGCCCAGCAACGGGCCGTTGACCGCAGGTGCCGCGGGGTCGTTGATCGCTGCCATGTCCGACTAGGCGTTCACGCTGAAGATGCCGGGGCCGTCAAACGGCGCTCAGGCGATCTTGAACCGCGACACCGACTGCCGCAGTTCTTCGGCCGTGCGCGCCAGCTCACGCACCATGGTCGCGGTGGAGCGGGTACCGTCGCTGGTCTGCTCGGTGACGTTGAAGATGTGCTGGATGTTCTCGGCCACGACGTTGGCCGACGACGCTTCGCTCAGGGCCTGCGAGGAGATCGATTCGATCAGGTCGGCCAGCTGGCGCGTGACGCGGTCGATGTCGCCCAGCGCCGAGCCGGTGGCATCCGACAAGCGCGCGCCGTCGACCACGCCCTGGGTCGAGCGGGCCATCGCGGCCACCGCGTCCTGGGTGTCGGTCTGGATGGTCTTGACCAGCGCCGAGATCTGGCGGGTCGCGTCGGCCGAGCG
>JAYVDE010000255.1:0-5762 GCA_043749575.1 Burkholderiaceae bacterium
ATCCGCGTGCTGCAGGGCGACACCGACCGCGCCAACGGCTTTGGCAGCGCCGGGTCGCGCTCGCTGTTCACCGGCGGGTCGGCGGTGAGCGTGGCGTCCAGGCGCACCGTCGACGAGGCCAAGGCCCTGGCCGCCGACGCGCTGGAGGCACCGGCGGCCGACATCGAGTACCGCGAAGGCCGCTTCACCGTGGCCGGCACCGATCTGGGCATCGGCCTGTTCGAGCTGGCCGCGCGCCAGCCCGAGACGCGCATCCATGTCGACAGCACGTCCAGCGTGGGCGGCCCCACCTGGCCCAACGGCTGCCATGTTTGCGAGGTCGAGATCGACCCGGCCACCGGCGCGGTGGCGGTGGTGGCCTATGCCTCGGTCAACGACATCGGCCGGGTGGTCAGCCCGGTCATCGTGCGCGGCCAGGTGGAGGGCGGCGCGGTGCAGGGCATTGGTCAGGCCCTGTGCGAGCGGGTGGCCTACGACGCCGAGACCGGCCAGTTGCAGAGCGCCAGCTTCATGGACTATGCGCTGCCGCATGCCGACGGCTTCCTGGGCTTCAAGACCGCTTTCGACACCTCGATTCCCTGCAAGACGAACCCGCTGGGCGTCAAGGGCGTGGGCGAGCTGGGCACCATCGGCGCCACGCCGGCCGTTGTCAACGCGGTGATCGACGCGCTGGACCACGCCGGCCTGGGCGCAGCGGCCGAAGCGATCCAGATGCCGGTGACGGCCGAGCGGGTGTGGCGGGCCTTGAACCTGAAGCAGTTCGACGCCTCGCCGTTCAAGTTGTGAGGCAAGCGGCCCCGGTTGCGGCCATCCGCAGCCGGGGCGCTGTCAGGCCGCCCGCAGGCAGTCCACGATCTGCAGCCGCGCCGCCCGCCAGGCGGGGATGAAGCCGCCGAGCACGCCCATCGCCAGCGCAAAGACCATCGCTTGCACGGCGATCTCGGGGGTCAACACGAAGCGGAAGGCCAGTTCGGCAAAGGTCTGAAAGTTGGTGGTCGACACGTCGACCGCCTGCATGCCACTGGCCGCCGCCAGCCCGACCACGCCGCCCAACGCGGCCAGCAGCAGGCTCTCGACCATGAAGGCGGTCAGCACCGCGCCGCGGCGAAAGCCCAGCGCGCGCAGCGTGCCGATCTCGGCAGTGCGCGAGGCCACCGCGGCGAACATCGTGATCATCGCGCCGACCACCGCGCCGATCGAGAAGATCACCGCCAGGCTCAGGCCCAGGATGTTGATGAAGGTGGCCAGCGCCTCGCTCTGCTCGGCGTAGAAGCGGATCTCGGGCTTGGCCTCCAGGGGCAGCCGGGGGTCATCCTCGATGCGAGCCCGGGTGCGCTCGAACAGCCCGGCGTCGGCCAGCCGGAACACGATGATCGAGAAGGCATTGCGGCGAAAGGCTTGCTGCACCTGACCCGAGTCGCCCCAGACCTCGGAATCGAAGCCACTGCCCCCGGCGTCGAAACGGCCGACGATCAGCCAGTCGCGGCCGGCAAAACGCAGGCTGGCACCGAGGTCGACACCGGCAAAGCCCAGCGCGGTGGCCCGGCCGACCACGATCTCGCTGGTGCCGGGGCGCAACATCCGGCCTTCGACGATCTTCACCCCCGGGCGCAGCAGCAGGCCGATGTCGGACGTGCCGCGCACCGTCACGTTGCTGGCCTTGCCGTTGCTGCGCTTGGGCAGGCTGATCAGCACCACCGGCTCGGCGCTGACCAGCGCGCGGCCCAGCGCGTCGGTGGCAATGCCGGGCAGGGTGGCCAGGATGTTGGCCTGGCCGCGCTCGATGCCACTGTTGATCTCGGCGCCGGCCCCTTTGCGCAGCACCATCACGTTGTCGGGCTGGCCGGTGGCCACCAGGGTGCTGCGGATGCCCTCGCTCATCATCAACACGGTGGCAAAAACATAGACCACCAGCGCCATGCCGCCGGCCGTCAGCAGCGTGGTGACACGCCGCAGCCACAGGTTGCGGGCGATGTAGCTGAACGGAACCGCATGCATCGGCATCAGCCCATGTGCCGCAAGCCGGCCACGATGTCGATGCGGCTCATTTTCCAGGCCGGCCAGGCGGCGGCCACCGCGCCCACGCCCAGCGCGGCCGCCAGCTGCAGCGCCATCGTCAGCCCCGAGACCTGGAACACCGGGAACAGCGTGCCCGCCGCGCTGCGAAAGGCCGCTGCCAGCGGGAAGGTCAGCAGCAGCCCGGCCACGCCGCCGAGCGCCGCGATCAGCAGGCTTTCGCCCAACAGCAGCCGCACCACGAAGCCGGGTGAAAAGCCCAGCGCCTTCAGCGTGGCGTATTCGGCCAAGCGCTCGCGGGCGGTCATGCTCATGGTGTTGGCCATCACCGCCATGATGATGACCACGATGATCAGGCTGACGGCCTGCACCGCCACCAGGATGGCCTCGCTCATCGCGACGAAGCTCAGCTGGAAGGCGGCCTCGGTCTCGGTCATGGTCTCGGCCAGCGAATTGGCGAACAGCTTGTCGATGCGCTGGCCTATCGCGGCGGCGTTGTGGGGCTCGGCGATGCCGGCGATGTAGACGCCGACCTGGTCACCCCGGCCCTTGAAGCGCTGGCGGATCGATTCGTTGATGAAAGCCCAGTGGAACAACAGCTGGCTCTCGTCGGTCTTGGCGTCGGCGCCGTCCCAGATGCCGCGCAGTGTGAAGGTCCAGGTGCCTGGGTAAATGGTGCCGCGCAGTGGAATCTGGTCGCCGATCTTCCAGCCGAACTTGTCGGCCAACTTGCGGCCGACCACGGCGCCTTGGCGGTCGCGGAAGAACGCCAGCTTCTGCTCGTCGGCGATGCGGTACTCGGGGTACAGCGCCAGGTAGCTGACCGGGTCGACCGCGAACTGCGGAAAGAAGTTGCGCTCGGTGATGTAGACGCCGCCAAACCAGTTGGCCCAGCTGACTTGGCGCACCCCTTCGACCGCGCGCAGGCGTTCGGCGTAGTTCAGCGGCAGCGGGAAGGTCAGCGAGACATTGCTGCGCACCACCAGCCGGGTGCTGCTGCTGCCCTCGACACCGGCATACCAGGCGTCGACGATGGTGCGCAGCAGGCCGAAAGCGCAGATCGCCACCACCAGCCCGACCATGGTCAAGCCGGTGCGCAGCTTGTGGCGAAAGGCGTTTTTCAGCAGCAGCTTGAACAAGAACATGTCAGTTGCGCCCGGCGTTCGGCCCGCGGGCTTTGAGGCTGTGCGCTGGGATCACGCCGGCGCCTCGTCCACCAGCACGCCTTTTTCCAGATGCACCATGCGCCCGGCACGCGCAGCGGCCTTGGGGTCGTGGGTCACCATCACGATGGTCTTGCCCAGCTCGTGCACCAGCCGGTCGAGCAGCGACAACACCTCTTCACCGGTGACGCGGTCCAGGTCGCCGGTGGGCTCGTCGGCCACGATCAGCAGCGGGTCGGTGACCAACGCGCGGGCGATCGCCACCCGCTGCTGCTGGCCGCCCGACAGCTCGCTGGGGTAGTGGTCGGCGCGGTCGGTCAGGCCGACCAGGCTCAGCATCTGGGCCACCCGTTGCTGCCGCTCGCGGGCGTTCAGGCCGGTCAGCAGCAGCGGCAGTTCGACGTTGTCGAAGGCGCTCAGTACCGGCAGCAGGTTGTAGAACTGGAAGATGAAACCGACGTTGGCGGCGCGCCAGTCGGCCAGTTCACCCTCGCTCAGGCCGGCGATGTCGACACCGCCTATCGTGATCGTGCCGGCGCTGGGCTTGTCGATGCCGGCGATCAGGTTCAGCAGCGTGCTCTTGCCCGAGCCGCTGGGGCCCATCAGCGCGATGAATTCACCCTGCGCGACGTCGAGCTGGATGTCCAGCAGCACGGGGATGGCCTGGCCGGCGCGCACATAGCCTTTGCTCAAGCTGCGGATGGTGATGAGCGGCGTCATGACCGACCCTCGCCAAGCGGCTGTGTGGATCGATCCGCCGGGGCGATGCGGCCCGGCGCTCGGTTGGCGGTCACGTCTCGCTCACTTTGCCGTGACCACCAGCACCAGCGCACCCGCCTTCAGCGTGTCGGCCGGGTCCAGCACCACCCGCTCACCGGCTTTCAGGGCGCTGCCGGTCACTTCCTGCAGGTCGCCGATCTTGCGGCCCAGCGTGACCGGCACGGCCGCCACCGTCTCGCCGCTGAGGCGAAAGACCACCGGTTTGCCGTCGCGCTGGGCGATCGCCTTGGGGTTGACAGCGGTCACCGGCTGCTGGTCCTCGGCCGTCGCCGGGCGGGTGAGAAAGCTCACCTTCGCGCTCATCTCCGGCAGGATGCGGGCGTCCAGCGCCTCGAAGCGGATCTTGGTCATCACCGTGGCCTTGGCGCGGTCGACGGTGGGCACGATGCGTGCCACCGTGCCACGAAAGCGCACATTCGGCAGCGCGTCCAGCGTGATCTCGACCGGCTGCTCGGGCTTGACGCGGGCCACGTTGCTCTCGGAGACGTCGGCCTCGACCTCCAGCGTGGCCATGTCGGCCATCGTCACCACCGCTCCCGAGGTGCCGCTGGCGCTGGAGAACGGCGTGATCATGTCGCCGACGTTGGCGTTTTTAACCAGCACCACGCCGTCGAAGGGCGCGCGGATCTCGGTGTTGGCTAGGTTCACCTGCTGCACCCGCACCTGGGTCTGGCTCTGGGCGATGGCGGCCTGTGCGGTGGCGATGGCCGCCTGTTGGGTGGCGAGCGCCGAGCGCGCCACGGCCAGCCGGCGGTCGGCGCCGTCAACCGCCTGCGCCGACACAAAGCCCTGGGCCACCAACGCCTGCTGGCGCTTGAGTTCGATCTCGGCGTTGCTCAGTTCGGCCCGCGCCTGGCCCAGCGCGGCCTCGGCTTGGGCCTTGGCGGCCTGGCTTTGCGCCACGCCGGCCTGGCTGGCGGCCACGGCGGCCTGCACGTCGCTGGCATCGAGCCGGCCGATCAGGTCGCCCTGCTTGACCACGCTGCCTTCGCGCACCCGAAGCTCCACCAACCGGCCGGTGCCCTTGCTGGCCACCGCGGCCCGGCGCTGCGCGACCACGTAGCCCGACGCGCTGAGGTCGGCATACTGCTGCGACGGGTAGGCCGCCAGCACCGCGCTGACCTGCACCGCGGTTTTGCGCGGCAGCAGCAGCGCGGCAGCGGCGCCGGCCAGCAGCAGCGCGCCCACAACCCAGGGCCAGCGGCGCCGTCGGCGCTTCAACGGCGCGGCGCTGCGGTCAATCTTCAGGCCAGCAAGGGACGGGGCAGGCGTAACGGCCATGGTTTCAGGTTACCGAGCTTGCCGGACGGCGAAGCCAATAGGATGCCATGAAGCACAAGCCCGTCCCGCAGCGATGCAAGCGTCGGCTTCGTGCTGCGCCCGTGCTACGCTGTAAAAAAGTAGCCCAACTCAGGTTTGCCATGACGACTGTCTCTTTGTCGCCCAAATTTCAAATTGTCATACCGCGCGATTTCCGGCGCGCATTGTCGTTGTCGCCCGGCCAGCGCTTGGAGGCCCGGTTGATGGGCGACCGCATCGAGCTGATTCCGGTGCAGCCCATGGCCGCCATGCGCGGCTTGTTTCCGGGCATCGATACCCGGGTCGATGACGACGACGCTGAGCGCACTGTGCCGCAGCCGTGAATGTTGTCGACTCTTGCGGCTGGCTTGAATACTTCGCCAACGGGCCCAATGCTGATTTTTTTGAGCCGGCGCTGACCGACGACTCGGCTTTGCTGGTGCCGGCGATCACGCTGTTTGAGGTCTCGCGTGTGCTGCTGCGGCAGCGGGGTGACACCGCGGC
>JAYVDE010000256.1:0-5754 GCA_043749575.1 Burkholderiaceae bacterium
CGCTCGACCTCGTCGCGGTGCACCACGCAGTTGCGGTTGTGCCAGCGGCGGATCAGCTCCATCACGCCGGCCACCACCAGCCCGAACACCGCGATGGCGGTGAAGGCCGACAGGCCGAACTTGGTCATGCCGGTGTAGAAGGCACCCAGGCCCAGGATGCAGGCCTGCTCGTTGAAGTTTTGCACGGCGATCGAGCGGCCGGCACCCATCAGGTTGTGGCCGCGGTGCTGCAGCAGCGCGTTCATCGGCACCACCAGGTAGCCACCGGCCAGGCCCAGCAGCATCAAAAACGGGATCGCCACCCAGACATCCCGGATCACGTTCAGCCCGATCACCAGCAGGCCCATCAAGATGCCCAGCGGGATCACGCCGGTGGCCTTGTCCAGGCGCATGCGCATCGACGCCACCACCGCGCCCACCGCCACGCCGATCGACACCACACCGGCCAGGCTGCTGGCCTGCGTGGTGGTGTAACCCAATGCCGCTGCCGCCCAGGGGAACACGATGATGCGCAGGTTGCCGCCGACGCCCCAGAACATGGTGGTGGTGGCCAGCGAGATCTGGCCCAACTTGTCGCCCCACAGCCGCGAGTTGCATTGGGCGAAATCACGCACCAGAAAGGGCACGTTGCGGCCCATCGGCACCAGCGGCGATTCGGTGCGCGGGATGTAGAGGTTGAAGGCCGCGGCCAGGATGTAGACGAAGACCATCGACGCGATGGCCGCCTCGGGCGCGGTGTCGATGCCGGTGGTGACCAGCGGCAGGTCAAAGTCCAGCATCAGCGGCGCCAAGTACGGCCCGACCAGCTGGCCGCCCAACAGGATGCCCAGAATGATGGAGGCAATCGTCAGGCCCTCGATCCAGCCGTTGGCCTTGACCAACTGCGACGGCGGCAGCAGCTCGGTGAGGATGCCGTACTTGGCCGGCGAATAGGCTGCCGCGCCCAAGCCCACCACCGCATAGGCCAGCAGCGGGTGGCTGCCGAACAGCATCAGCAAGCAACCGCCCACCTTGATGGTGTTGGAGACGAACATCACCCGGCCTTTGGGCACGGCGTCGGCAAAGGCGCCGACAAACGGCGCCAGCAGCACATAGAACAGCGCGAACATCGGCGTCAGCGCCGGAATTTGCCAGGCTGGGGCCTGCGACGACTTCAGCAGTTCGATGGCAGCCACCAGCAGCGCGTTGTCAGCCAGTGAGCTGAAGAACTGCGCCGCCATGATGGTGTAGAAGCCTTTTTTCATCCGCTTGGCTTTGCGACGCGACCCAACGCGTTCTTGACTCTGATCGGCACGAACGGGGCCGCCCCGGGCACCATCCAACTGCTGCAGCACGGCCGCCTCGACGGGCGGATACGGTGCGGCGCGGTTATAGCACGCACCCCTCGCCGGCCCCGTTGCCGCCCAGCGCCGGCAAGGGCCGCTGGCAGAATCGGACTATGCCCCGCCCGATCGAAGCGCTGATCCACCCCGACGCCCTGGGCCACAATCTGGCCCGCGCCCGCGCCCAGGCGCCCGACGCGCGGGTCTGGGCGGTGGTCAAGGCCAATGCCTACGGCCACGGGTTGGAGCGCGCATTTAAAGCGCTGCGCGCGGCCGACGGCTTTGCGCTGCTCGACCTGGCCGAAGCCCAGCGGCTGCGCGCACTCGACTGGCGCGGCCCCATCCTGCTGCTGGAAGGCGCGTTCGAGCCGCGCGACCTCGAGCTGTGCTCGCGGCTGAACCTGTGGCATGCGGTGCACTGCGAGCAGCAGATCGACTGGCTGGCGATGCACAAGACCCACCAGCCGCACCGGGTGTTTCTGAAGATGAACAGCGGCATGAACCGGCTGGGCTTCACGGCCACCGCGTTTCGCAGCGCCTGGGTGCGGCTGAACGCGCTGCCGCAGGTTGACGAGATTTCGCTGATGACGCATTTCTCGGATGCCGACGGCGAGCGTGGCATTGCCCACCAGCTGGCCACCTTCAACGCCGCCACCCACGACCTGCCGGGCGAGCGCAGCTTGAGCAACAGCGCGGCGCTGCTGCGCCACATGGCGGCGGGCGCCGACGGGCTTGCGACGCTGGCGTCCGACTGGGTGCGCGCCGGCATCCTGACTTACGGCAGCGCACCCGACTATCCCGCGCACGACATTGCGCACTGGGGCCTGCAGCCGGCGATGACGCTGCGCTCCAGGCTGATCGGCCTGCAGCAGCTGCAGCGCGGCGACAGCGTGGGCTACGGCAGCCGCTTCGTCGCCGATCAAGCCCTGCGCATCGGCATCGTCGCCTGCGGTTACGCCGACGGCTACCCGCGCGCGGCCGGCAGCGGCACGCCGGTGCTGGTCGACGGTGTGCGCTGCGCGACGGTCGGCCGGGTCTCGATGGACATGCTGGCGGTCGACCTGAGCCCGGTGCCGGCGGCGCAGATCGGCAGCCCGGTCACGCTGTGGGGCCGCGGGCCGAACTTCGCCCACGACGGCCAGGTGCTGGCCATCGACGAGGTGGCGCAAGCCGCCGGCACCATCGGCTACGAACTGATGTGCGCGCTGGCGCCGCGGGTGCCGGTGCGGCTGGGCTGACCGGGGTCACCGGCCCGATTGCTCCAGTGCGTCGTCCAGCGCGTCGATCAGCAACCCGATTTCAGCGGCCATCGTGTCGCGCAAATCCGGCGCGTCGGCGAGGCGGCGGTCGCGGCTGCCGTTGGCGATGGCTGGCAGGGCGCGGATGGAGGGCCGCAGCGCCGCGGCCTGGGCTGGGTCACCGGCGAGCAGCGGCTGGGTCACGGCCAGGCTGAGGCGGCCATCGCCGTCGTGCGTGGCGCCCCACCCTTGTTGCATCGAACCGACACCGGGGCTGGCGCGCCACCGACGGGTAGAACTTGCTTGCACAGGCTTGGAGCCGCACCAGACACTTGGGCAAACCCTGGGGAAGATGCAAGATGATTTCAAAAATCGGTTCGTCCGTCATGGCGCTCGTCGCCGCGGCAATGACCAGCGGCCCGGCCGCGGCGCAGCCCGCCACCGCGCCGGCCTATCCGCCGGCCAGCCCGACTTCAGCGCCATCACCGGCCACCGTGGTCACCGCGGCTACAGCGGAACCCAGCCTGTACCGGGGCGAGGGCTTGATCGTGTTGGACTACCAGGCCATTCCGGTGCCGCGCCAGCCCTCGCTCGACCTGATGGGCTTCCACATCCTGAACAAGGTGGCCGATGGTCTGTACGTCGGCATCGGCGCCTATGCGCCGCTGGTCAAGGGCGAATACGGCGGCCTCATGGCCTTCGACGTGGGTGTCACGCTGCAGCGCCGAATCCGCGGGCCGCTGTTTGCCAATGCCGGCCTCGCCCTGGGCGGTGGCGGCGGCGGCAAGACCACCGCGCACAGCATCGAACTCTCGGGAACCGGCGGTTTCGGCAAGGCCTACGCGGGGCTGGGGATCGACTTCGACGGCTTCTCCGTTGGGGTCAATGCCGCGCGCGTGAAGTTCAACCGTTCGGCCATCGACCACAGCCAGCTCAACCTGTTTGTGCAGCTGCCGTTCTCCTACACCGTCGGCTCCTTTGCGAACTTCGGCGAACGGCTCAGCGCCGCAGACGCCAAGACCGCCTTCGCGGATTCGTCGGCCAACACGCTGACGCTGGGGCTCGACAATTTCAAGCAGATCAACCCTCAAGGCTCCAACAAATCCACCGTCAACCTGGTCGACCTGCAGTTTGCCCATGACATGACCAGCGCCGCCTACTGGTACGCCAGCCTGGGCGTGGGCTACCGCGGCATTCCGCTCTACAACCATTTCATCGGCGGCGTCGGCTATCGGTTCGACATCGCGCCACGCCTGCGCCTGCAGGCGCAGATGGGCCTCGGGTCGGGCGGCTATGCGCCGGACAAGATCGACACCGGGGCCGGGATGCTGGTCTACCCCAAGCTGGCGGCCGAATACGCGATCACCAAGGAGCTCGGCATGGCCTTGACGGCAGGCTACCTGTTCGCGCCCAACGGTTCGTCGAAGAACTACACCGTCGGGGCCGCGCTGAACTACCACCTGCAGCCGCAGCGCCAGGGCGCAGCGGCGAGCGGGCTGCCCGACGGCGCGGTTTTCAGGGGCTATCGATTCAGCCTGCTGCAGCAGACCGAAACCAGCCTCAGCGTGCGCGGCCTGGACCGGCCCCATCTCAACATGCTGTCGGCCCAACTGGACGTCATGGTCAGCGACCATGTCTACATCCCGCTGCGCGCCGGCGTGGCCTACAACGCCTACCTGGGCTATCCCGGCTACGGTGAAATGCTGGTCGGCGTGGGGCTACAAAACCGCTACGCCAGGGGCGACCGATTCCAGTTCTTCGGTCAATTGTTGGGCGGCACCAACGTCCACGGCCTGATCCTGAAACCCGGCATCGGGCTGAACTACAGCCTGAGCGATCAGCTGGCCATCCATGCCTCGTCCGGCAAGACGATGGCCACCTCGTCAGACAACGGCAACTTCAGGTCGACCTACCTGGCGGCCGGTTTGACCTATCGCTTTTCAGTGCCCAGTTGGTGAGGCGTCAGTTAGCCTTGCGCTGATCGATGAAAGCCGGATCGCGACAGCGCGTGTGACAGCACAGCGCGCGACAGCGCTGCGATCTTGGGCAGGCTTGACACCCGGCCTCGGCAAAGGTGGCCGACGATTTTTCTGGCCCGCAGTGGCCGCCGACGGCCGCCATGCCCGCCTCCGCTTTCCAGGGGGGCTGCTGGCGACCGCTACAGTTCGGCGCGTGAGCTCACCGCCCAAGCCCCCCAAAACCCAGTACAGCTGCAACGCCTGCGGCGGCGTCAGCCCCAAGTGGCTGGGCAAGTGCCCCGCTTGTGGTGAATGGAACACGCTGGAGGAAACCGTGGCCGAGGCCACCGGCACGGCACGCCACCGCTACCAGAGCCTGGCCAAGGCTGCGCCGGTGGTCACGCTGTCGGATGTGGCGGCGGGCGACGTCGAACGCACCCCTACCGGCCAGCCCGAGCTCGACCGCGTGCTGGGCGGGGGCATCGTCGAGGGCGGCGTGGTGCTGATCGGCGGTGACCCCGGCATCGGCAAGAGCACGCTGCTGCTGCAGGCCGCCGAAACCTTGTCGACCCAGCCCGCGCCGGGCCGCTCCCAAGCGGGCGGCTCGACCTCGGGCGGCCCCGGCGGCCCTTTCCTCAAAGTGCTGTATGTCACCGGCGAAGAATCGGTGGCCCAAGTGGCGCTGCGGGCGCGCCGGCTGGGCCTGTCGGGCACGGCCTTGCGGGTGATGGCCGAGATCCAGCTGGAGAAGATCCAGGCCGCGCTGGCCGCCGAGCAGCCGGCCTTCTGCGTCATCGATTCGATCCAGACGGTCTACTCCGACCAACTCACCAGCGCGCCCGGCTCGGTGGCCCAGGTGCGTGAATGCGCGGCCCAGCTGACCCGCACCGCAAAAAGCAGCGGTTGCGCCATCGTGCTGGTCGGCCATGTGACCAAAGAAGGCGCGCTGGCCGGCCCGCGGGTGCTGGAGCACATCGTCGACACGGTGCTGTACTTCGAGGGCGACAGCCACAGCAGCTACCGGCTGGTGCGGGCGATCAAGAACCGCTTCGGCGCGGTCAATGAGATCGGCGTGTTCGCGATGACCGAGAAGGGCTTGAAGGGCGTCAGCAACCCCAGCGCGATCTTCCTGTCGCATCACAGCGAGCCGGTGCCCGGCAGCTGCGTGATGGTGACGCTGGAAGGCACTCGCCCGATGCTGGTCGAGATCCAGGCCCTGGTCGACAGCGGCGGGCC
>JAYVDE010000257.1:0-5745 GCA_043749575.1 Burkholderiaceae bacterium
CTCAAGCATGGTGTGCCGCTCCCTTGGCAGCGGCCAGGGGGCCGGTTGGCGCCGCAGCGTCGCCGCCGCGGGCTTGACCCGACCAGCGACCCTGCCAACGCAGCGGCCAACGCAGCGGCCGGCCCAGCAGCCCGCCCGGGCGCACCAGCATCACCAGCAGGATCAGCGCGCCGAACAACAGGCTGCGCCAGTCGCCCAGGAAGCGCAGGCCCTCGATCAGCACGCCCTGGATGAAGACCACCGCCAGCACCGTGCCCGCCAAGCTGGACAGACCGCCGAGGATGGGGTAAGCGATCGCGAAAGTGGCCAGCAGGATCGTGAAGTTGCCATGCTCGATGTGCGTGGTGGTGTGCGCAAACAGGCCACCGGCCAGGCCGGCGATCACCCCGCCGATGCCGAAGGCCGACACCTTGGCGGCGGTCAGGTCGATGCCCGCGCTCTGCGCCGCCACCTCGTCTTCGCCGACGGCGCGCCACAGCGTGCCGATGCGCGAGCGGTCCAGCCACCACAGCAACAGCATCACCGCGGCCACCAGCGCCCAGATCAGCGCCAACACCGACCACGCGCTCCAGCCGTTGGACGGAAAGTAGCGGATGCCGCCGAAGCCCAGCCCGCCGTCCGGACCGACCAGCCCCGTGGGCCCCGGCACGCGCCAGCTCAGGTTGAAGAAGAACAGGCGCACGATCTCCGCGAACGCGGTGGTCGCGACCACCAGCATCAGCCCCTTGACACGCAAGGCCGGGAAGCCCACCGCCACCGCCACCGCGCCGGCGACCACGCCTGCGACCGGCAGCGCCAGCGCCAGTGGCCAGCCGAACATCACCGTCAGGATGCCGGCGGCGTAGGCGCCGATGGCGAAGAAGCCGCCCTGCGCCAGGCTCACCTGCCCGGTGTGCAGCACGCACCAAGCCGACAGCCCGAGCAGGCTGTGCACGCCGATCACCTGCGCCAGGCCGAGGTAGAAGTCCATCTTCCGCTCTCTTTTTAGTCGCGCCCGCCGGGCGCGGCGAACAGGCCGCCGGGCCGGAAGACGAGGAAGGCGAACAGCATCAGCATGACGTAGATATCGCGCTCACTGACGCCGCGCAAATACTGGAACAGGTTCTCGGCGCCGCCGACGATCAGCCCGGCGACGATCGCCCCCGGGATGCTGCCCAGGCCGCCGATCACCGTGACCACCAGCCCCTTGACGGTGAGCGGCAGCGTGAGCAGCGGCGAGAGCACGCCGATGGCCGCCCCCGTCATGGCGCCGGCAGTGCCCCCCAGCAGCCCGGCGATGACGAAGGTGCTGGCGTTGGTGCTGTCCACGCCCATGCCGCACAGCCGCGCCGCCACCGGCTGCTGCGCCACCGCGCGGGTGGCCAGCCCCAGCCGGGTGTGCTTGAGCAGCAGCGTCAGCCCGACCATCGCCGCGCAGCCCAGGGCGAACACAAACAGCAGGTCGCCGCGGATCGTGAAGGGACCAATTTCGAAGTTGACGCCGGTGAACAGCGCCGGGTAGTTCTGCGGCATGCCGGCCGTGGCGTGCACGATCGCCTCTTCCAGCAGCAGCAACATGCCGACGGTGGACATCAGCGTGGCCAGCGGCTTGTCCAGCGGCAGGAAGCGAAAGCACACAAAGTAGACCAGCGCCCCGAGCACGCCGCCGAGCAAGGCCGCCGCGATGTAGACCAGCGCCGCCGGCGCCGCCACGCCCAGCAGCGCAGGCGTGGTGTGCACCACCAGCAGGCTGAGGTAGGCCGCGCCGATCGACGCCGCCGCGTAAGACAGGTTGATCTTGTGCATCACGCCGAAGATCAGCGTGAAGCCGATGCCGATCAGCGCGTAGGTGCTGCCGTACATCACGCCGTCAATCACCGACTGCGTGAGATCCTGGAGGTCGAGCAGGCTCATGACCGTGACGGCGCGGCGCGTTGTTCAGTTGACGGCCGGCTTGTGGGCCACCGTCCAAACGCCGGCTTTGGCCTGCACGAAGAGGAAGGGCTTGATCGCCTCGCGGTCGTCGGTGCGGCCCACTTTGCCCAGCAGGCCCTGCGTTTCTTTCATCGACGCCAGTGCCTCACGCATCTTCTGCCGGTCAGCCTGCAGGGTGTCGGGGCGGGCCATCAGCTTGTTCTTCTCGATCAAGTCCTTCAGCGTGAAGATGTTCTCCCACGCCGCGGCGTTGTGCAGGTCCATGTTCGCGTTCATGGCCTGCACGGCCTCGGCGGCCTTGATCGCCTCGGGGGTGACCGGTGCGAAGCTGGTCGGGATGATGATGCCCTCGGCCTGCGCCGCGCAACCTTGCAGCGTCTCCATGCTCGACGAGCTGGTCAGCCCCACCAGCAGCTTGGGCTTGACGCCCTGGCGCTGCATTTCCTTGAGCACGCCGCAGGTGGTGAACGGATGGGCCGAGAGCGCCACCATGTCGGTGGCCGCGCGCTTCATCTCGCGCACCTGGGTCGAGAAGCTGGTGTCGGCCAGCAGCCACTCGCTTTGGCCCTGGACCTCCAGGCCGGCCTTGGTGGCCTGGTCCTTCATCAGGTTGTAGGTGGCGTTGCTGTGCGCGAAGTCTTTCTCGACACCACCCCAGACGGTCTTGACGTCGGGCCGGGTGGCCTTGATCCACTCCATCAGCGACTTGTACATCGCCGCCTCGCTGGGCACGTTGCGGAACGCCCATTGCGACATCGACGCCAGGCCGCCCTTGGCCGCGACGTCGGTGTAGAGCGGGAACTGCAAGCCCGAGTCGCTGGCGTCGCCGGCCTTCTTCTGCAGGATGCCGAACACCGGCTCGGCGACGTTGCTGCAGGTCGGGCCGACGGCGACGATCGCGTCGGGCTGGGCCGCGATGCGGCGCAGCGCGTTGATACCCTCTTCGGCGTTGCAGCGGTCGTCGAGGTACTCGATGACCAGCTTGGCCTTGCTGCCGTCGCCCAAGGTCACGCCGCCGGCCTTGTTGATCTGCTCGGCGGCGGCCTTCATCGCCGCCTCGCTGTTGAGGCCGAAGATGCGCACCACGCCGCTCTTGGCGCCGAAACCGTAGATCTTGACCACCCGTTCCTGGGCCAGGGCGGGGCCGGCCATCACGGTGGTCAGCAGGGCGCCGGCGACGGCGGCGCGCAGCAAGCTAGAGGGTTGCGTAGAGCGGGCCATCGGCTGTCTCCGGTCGGTGTTGGGTTGGGTTGGGGTGAGGTGCTGACCTTGCACTATGACGGCGCGGCCCCAGGGTGACCATTTCGAATGCGGCAATCCAGCCTTAAGCCGCCGACAACGGCCGGCTTGCAGCGTCCGCAACGCAGCTTTCGCGCAACGGCAATTCCGCGCCAGCGAAGCACTTTCCACAATCCTCGCGAAACGTCGAACCGAGGAGAACCCATGCAGACCCGCAACGCCGCTGCCGCTGCCGCCGCCACTGAAACGGCCGCTGCTGCCAACGCCGGCGCCGCCGCCGCGGACCGCCCGCTGAGCGGGCTGCTGGTGGTCGCGGTCGAGCAGGCCGTCGCCGCACCCTATTGCAGCAGCCGGCTGGCCGATGCCGGCGCGCGCGTGATCAAGATCGAGCGCCGCGAGGGCGACTTTGCGCGAGGCTACGACCGCGCCGTCCACGGCGAGTCGTCGTATTTCGTCTGGATCAACCGCGGCAAGGAGTCGGTCGCGCTCGACCTCAAACAGCCTGCTGACCTGGCGTTGCTCGAACGCATGCTGGCGCGCGCCGACGTCTTTATCCAGAACCTGGCACCCGGCGCCACCGAGCGCCTGGGGCTGGGGTCGGCGCTGCTGCGGGCGCGCCACCCGCGACTGATCACCTGCGACATCAGCGGCTACGGTGACAGCGGCCGGCTCACCTCGATGAAGGCCTACGACCTGCTGGTGCAGGCCGAAAGTGGGCTGGTCTCGGTCAGCGGTGCACCTGGCGAGTGGGGGCGCATCGGCGTCTCGCTGTGCGATATCAACGCCGGGCTGAATGCGCTGATCGGCATCCAGCAGGCGCTGCTGGCCCGCGCGCGCAGCGGCCGAGGATCGGCGGTGAAAGTGTCGTTGTTCGATTCGGCCGCCGAGCTGATGAGCGTGCCCTATCTGCAGGCGCGCTACGGCGGCAAGGCGCCCGAACGGGTCGGCCTGAAGCACCCGACGATCACGCCCTACGGCGCCTTCACCTGCGCCGACGGTCGCGACATCGTGATCGCTATCCAGAACGAGCGTGAATGGGCCGACTTCTGTCGCGAAGTGCTGCGCGACTTGTCCTTGCTGGCCGACCCCCGTTGCGCCGGCAACGCGGCACGCTGTGCGCATCGCGAGTGGCTCGATGGCCGCGTGGCCGAGGTCTTCGGCGCCCTCACCAGCGCCGAGGTCGTCGACCGCCTGACCACCGCGCAGACCGCCTACGGCAACCTGAACTCGGTGCACGACCTGATCGAGCACCCCCAGCTGCGCACGCGCCGCATGCCAGTGGCCGGCCGGATGGTGGAGGTTCCCGCGGCGCCCTGGCGGGTGGAGTGGGAAGAACAGGCCTTCCCGCCGGCACCGGGTATCGACGAACAAGGGGGCTCGATCCGGGCCGAGTTCGCAGCTTAGAACGACCTTACGGGGTCAGCGTCTGCCGCCCCGCTGCAGCGCAACGCGGATCACTCAGCCCGGCTGCTGAGCTCGTCGGCATGGTGCCACGGTGCAGCCGGCGCAGCCACGGCGACTGCCCGCGCCCGCCCTGGCCGGCCGTGACGGCTGGTGGCTCAGGCCGTGCCGACCAAATCCTTGATCTGCTGCAGCACGCCCGGGTCTTCCATCGTCGTCAGGTCGCCGGGGTCGCGGGCCTCGCACACCGCCTGGATCATGCGGCGCAGCAGCTTGCCCGAGCGCGTCTTGGGCAGGGCGGTGACAAAGCGCACCCGCGCCGGCCGCGCCACTGCGCCCAGCTGCGAATCGACCAGCTTCATGATCTCGCCTTCGAGCTTGAGCACATCGGCCGCTGTGCCCACCCGCGAGCTGTCCTTCAGCACCGCAAAAGCCATCGCCACCTGGCCTTTGAGGGGGTCGGCCACGCCCACCACCGCCACCTCGGCGACGTTGGGGTGGCTGGAGATGCTCTCCTCGATTTCACGGGTGCCCAGGCGGTGGCCGGCGACGTTGATCACGTCGTCGGTGCGGCCCAGGATGTAGAAATAACCGTCTTCGTCGCGGATGCCCCAGTCGAAGGTGTTGTAGATCAGCTTGCCCGGGATGCTGGTCCAGTAGGTCTTGACGAAGCGCTCGTCATCGCGCCAGACGGTCTGCATGCAACCCGGCGGCAGCGGCCCCTCGATGGCGACCACGCCCTTCTGGCGGGCGCCGGTCAATGCCTCGCCGGTGGTCTCGTCGATCAGCTTGACGTCGTAACCGTACATCGCCACGCCCGGCGAGCCGAACTTGCTGGGCGCGGGCTGCACGCCGTTGGCGATGGTCAGGATCGGCCAGCCGGACTCGGTCTGCCAGTAGTTGTCGATGATCGGCTTGCCCAGCGCGTCGGCGATCCACTTGGCCGTGGTCTCGTCCAGCGGCTCGCCGGCCAGGAACAAGGCACGCAGGCTGCTCAAATCGTA
Organism: Burkholderiaceae bacterium; assembly: GCA_043749575.1. Taxonomy (GTDB): domain Bacteria; phylum Pseudomonadota; class Gammaproteobacteria; order Burkholderiales; family Burkholderiaceae_C; genus Pseudaquabacterium. Next base: position 5,559 of record JAYVDE010000257.1, read on the forward strand.
TTTGCTGAGCATCGCCGGATCTTGTTTTTTCAACACCCGCACCGCGGTCGGCGCGCTGGACATCACAGTCACCTTATACTTCTCGACCAGGCTCCACCACACACCGCCGTCGGGCCGGGTGGGCAGGCCTTCGTACATGACGGTGGCCATGCCGGCGATCAACGGGCCGTAGATGATGTAGCTGTGG